>JAOUMG010000469.1 GCA_029881635.1 Paracoccaceae bacterium
CAACGCAATCGTCGCCGGGTCACCCGGAATTAAATGCAAAAGCGCAAATGACACCAGCACGACGAGCATGATGACGACGACCGACAGGCCGAGCCGTTTGATCGCATAGAGGATCATCTGTTCTCCGCTGAATGATGCATAGGTTGCACTGGCCTTGCCAGCAGAACGGCCCGGCCAGATTTGGCCGGACCGGGTTTGGATCAGGCGTATTCGAACCGACGGTAGTCAAGCTCGCCCGATGGCGCGGTGCTGATCTTCACACCCTTTTTGTGGACATAGGCGGTTGGCTCATGGTTGATCCAGACATAGGCGCCGGTTTCTTCCATGATGTCCTGCATCCGCAGATAAACCTCTTTGCGTTTGTCGAGGTCCTGTTCGGCAATGCCTTCGGCGTAAAGCCTGTCAAATTCCTCGTTCTTCCAGCGCTCCCAGTTCCAGATACCGACCTGGCTTGAGACAAACCATTGGGTCGCCTCATAGGGATCAGGTGTGGTGAAGAACTGCATGATCCAGATCTCGAGTTCTTTCCAGCCGTCGCCGGCCGCTTCCGCCCCCATTTCCCAGAAGGCTCCATCATCCATTGGAAGAACCGTCACGGTTATTCCTACCGCAGCAAGGTTGGCCTGGATGATCTGCGCCGTCAGCAGTCGGTCCTGGGCATTTTCGGTCTTCAATGTCAGCTCCAGACCGGTCACGCCCGCTTCGGCGAGAAGCGCGCGTGCTTTCTCCGGATCGTAGCTGTAGGATTTTGTCGCATCTCGCTTGCCCAGAAGTCCGGGGCAGACAATCCCGTGGGATTTACTGGTTGTGTTCGAATAGGCGCCCGCGAGGATCGAATCCACGTCGACCGCATGTTGAATGGCCTGCCGGACCTTGATGTCCTGAAGCTTGGGGTGTTCGGTGTTCATCCCCATCCACATATAGCGCAACTCGCCCGCAACGGTGATTTCGCCACCCTCTGGCGGGTTGTTCAAGTAGCGCGCCAGTGTATCGGTCCCTATATCGGTGCAGTCCAATTCGCCCGCCTCAAAGGCCAGGTTGGCCGCCTTTTCTTCACCCACGACCTGCACCACCACCGAGTCTGAGGCCGGTTTCGGGCCGCTCCAGTCCGGGTTCGGGGAAAAAGTCGCACGTTGGCCCGGCACCGCCTGATAAAGATAGGGCCCGCAGGTCGCGGGAAATTCGGTGGTAAATTGGCCTCCGGCGTCCTTGACTGCCTGTTCGCACAGAACCGCGCCCGGTCCGTGGCAAAGCGTCACAAGGATGAACGGCGCAAAAGCTGTGTTCAGAACGATGGTGCCGGTGCGATCGCCGGTGACCTCGACATGATCCAGCGCCTCGAAATATCCGGACCAGTCGGTGTCCTTCATGCGTTCATAGGAAAACTTTACGTCGGATGCCATCACCGGCCCGTAACCGCTCGACCAGACCAGCCCTTCAGCAAGTTCAAATTCGATATGGGTGGGATCGCTGTGTTCCAGCCTGGTGACATAATACGTTGGGCGCCAGGATACCTCGCCGTCCTTGTCGTCGTATTCGGCAAGGAACGGCAGGCATTGCTTTTGCGCGGAAACTTCTGATCCGCCCACCATGTAGCCAGGATCGAGAATTTCGTTGTCACGTTCCATCCTCAGACGTAGCGCGCCGGATTGCGCAAATGCCCGACCACCAAGACCGGGCGTAAGGATCAGTGCACCCGCTACTGTCGTCCCCGCGAGAAATGCCCGTCTGCTTGTGCCCTTTATCGTCATGTTCACTCTCCTATTGGTTTAGCTTTATGCGCCCTGGAAATCCAATTTGCCGGGCGCGCCTTGCAGGAAGTGAAGCACTTTGGATCAAATCTGTCGACTTCGCATGCTTTCGCGACTTGACACCTATAGTGCTTCAAGGCGCTAATGGTCCTATGAACACATCTTTCGCCGAAAACCTCAACTTTCTCTGCGGCTTTTTTCCCTCCATCGCAGAAGTCTGCCGCCAGATGGACATCAATCGTCAGCAGTTTAACAAGTATCTCAGCGGCCACACCCGCCCGTCGCGGGCTAACATGCGGAGGATTTGCAACCTGTTCGGAGTGTCCGAAGCCGAGCTTCTGCTCGATCCTGACGATCTGCAGAAGATATTCGAGGTCAGGAAGCGCCCCGTCACGAAAGCCGCTCTCGACGGCCCTCTGCACCACCTCGATACGATTTTCCGGTCGAGCCTCAATCTTGAGCGGTATGTAGGATATTATTATCGATATTTTTATGCTTTCGGGTTTCCCGGCATGATCGTTAAGTCCTTGCTAAGGATCACATCAGAGGACCAACGTTACTACACAAAAAACATCGAAATTCTCAGAGAGCCAGGCAACCAACGTTCGTTTACAATCAACAAGTACCTTGGGGTTGCGTTCTATCTTGGAGATCGAATCCAACTGATCGAATACGAAGCGCTCCAATCCAATTCAATTTCACAGTCGATTTACTACCCCACCTATCACAGCCGCGTCGACAAGCTTGTTGGTATCCAAACAGGTGCCCCGTTGAGGAAGGGGCGACGCCCCGGGGCGTCGAAAGTATTGCTTGAATACCTTGGCAAGGAAATCGACACGCGAAAGGCCCTCCGCAGGATCGGGCTATTCGAACCGGAAGAACCGGAAGTTCCCACAGGGGTTGTTGAGCTAATCCAGAACCGGATCGAGCCTGGCCACTTCGTTCTTGATGTCGAAGAGCTGTAGAAATACGCAACCTCAATTTTTGAGAGAGCTGCGAGCAGCCCCAAATTCGACAAATCCTTAGCTTTGTCTCGCGCGCCAGGCAGGACAGCATACTCCGATCAGGTTTTTGAGAGGGGCTGCCACTCAACGCCAGCAAGAGGTGGGGAAGTGAATGTCGCCTTGGCGAGCTTTGCACCCGTTCGGACCTGATGCAGCATTCGGCATTGTGGGCTCT
>JAOUMG010000470.1 GCA_029881635.1 Paracoccaceae bacterium
GGCGAAGGTGGCGGCGGTGGCGGCGAAGGTGGCGGTTCTGGCGGCGTCGGCGGCGAAGGTGGCGGTTCTGGCGGCGTCGGCGGCGACGGTGGCGGTGCTGGCGGCGAAGGTGGCGGCGGCGGCGGCGGCGGCTCTGACCTTAAGGGCTGGGAATTTACGCGCAGCCCTTAAGGTCAGCAGCAACCGCAAAATCGGCAGGGCTGTCAAATCACCTTTGCGGGCCCAATCCTCATCCATCGCCCGCCCGAACAGCGGCAGCACCCGGCAGGCGCTGCGCGAGGCGATAACTCCGGCATCGGGTTGCGACCGGCCTTTCAGCCACCGCTCCAGACTTTCCTGATCTTTGATGTCAGCCGCAGTCACCATGCCCGCCACGCTGCCTGAAACCGGTCGCCTCCGCAAGAACGGACCTTGCCGGGTGCTTAACAGGGCGGGCGCCGTGTCGGGACGGATGCGGGACGGATGCCCGACGGCGGCGGGACGGGTGCGGGACGGGGGTTTTACCCCTCAGGCGTCCCCTTCCGCCGCAGCCAGCGCCAGAAATAGATCAGCGGCCAGCGCAGGATCGATGCCCCCGCCGCCAGCACCACAAGCCCCACCCAGGGCCCGTTCTGATAGGTCACCCAGCCAAGGATCGGGATGCCAAAGGCGATCAGCACATAGGCCGCCCGCCAGTGCTGGTCACGCGTCGGCAGCATCGCCGTCAGCGTCGCCGCAACCGCCCAGACACAGGCCAGAATCAAGGATAAACTCATGTCCTTCGGCCTCCTTGCATTGCATTGGCCACGGCAGGTTCAGAAGCTGTATTTACGCGTAATAACAATGGTATAAGCAACACTATGGCAGCCATTGAAAATATGTCGAAGGGCCCCGCCACCGGCTCAGGATCCCAGCCGTTCGGGCAAGGCATTGGCCCAGACCGAAATCGTGCCGGCCCCGAGGCAGACGACCATATCCCCCGGCCGCGCCTCGGCCTTCACAAAGGCGGCGAGCCCGTCTTCTTCGCTGATGGCGCTGGCATGACGGTGCCCATGCGCCATCAACCCCGCCACCAGATCATCGCGGCTGGCCCCGGCAATCGGTTCCTCGCCCGCGGCATAGACATCGGCAATGGCCACCGCGTCAGCATCGTTAAAACAAGTGCAGAAGTCCTCGAAAAGACTGGATAATCTCGTATACCGGTGCGGTTGATGCACGGCGATCACCCGCCCTTTCGTAGCCTGCCGCGCGGCCTTCAGCACGGCGGCAATCTCCACCGGGTGATGGCCGTAGTCGTCGATGATCGTCACACCGCCCAGCACCTCGCCCACACGGGTAAAGCGGCGGTTGACGCCGCCGAACCCTGCCAGCGCCTCACGAATTTCTGCGCGTTTCATGCCCAGATGCCGCGCCACAGCGATGGCGGACAAGGCATTGGAAACATTGTGATCTCCGGGCATAGGCAGGGTACAGCCCTCGATCATCTGGCCTTCGGATTGAAGCGCCACATCGAAATGGGCCACGCCATTGTCGTAGGTCAGGTTGACAGCCCGCACATCAGCCTGGGCGTTGAAGCCAAAGGTGATGACCCGCCGGTCGGTGACCCGACCGACAAGGGCCTGAACCTCCGGATGATCGGTGCAGCAAATGGCCGCCCCGTAGAAGGGAATGTTCGACACAAAGTCGTAAAACCCCTGCCTCAGCGCATCAAAACTGCCCCAGTGTTCCAGATGTTCGGGGTCGATATTGGTAACGATGGCGATGGTTGCAGGCAGGCGGTTGAACGACCCGTCGCTTTCATCCGCCTCAACCACCATCCATTCGCCCGCCCCGGCCCGCGCATTGGAGCCGTAGGCATGGATGACACCGCCATTGATCACGGTCGGATCAAATCCGCCCTTGTCCATCAGGGCCGCTACCATGGTGGTGGTGGTGGTCTTGCCGTGGGTGCCGGCAATGGCGATGTTGGAGCGCAGCCGCATCAGCTCTGCCAACATTTCCGCCCGGCGCACCACAGGCAGGCCCCGCCTGCGCGCCTCTTCCAGTTCGGGATTGCCCTTCTTGATCGCAGTGGAAACCACCACAACTGCCGCATCACCGATATTTTCGGCCCGCTGGCCTTCAAAGAATTCGGCCCCGAGCCTCATCAGCCTATCGGTTATTTTCGAGGCCTTCGCATCCGATCCCTGCACGCGGTACCCGAGGGTCATCAGCACTTCGGCGATGCCCGACATGCCAATGCCGCCAATGCCCACAAAATGGATTGGGCCAAGCTCTCCGGGTAGTTTTGTCGCGGCGTTCATCTTATCTCTTTCGCATATAGGGCTTCGACCACGGCGACCAACCGGTCAGTGGCGTCTGGGATGCCGTAAGCCAGGGCGGCATGGGCCATGCGGCGGGCGGCGTCGGGGTTTTCCAGAACCGATGCGACATGCATCGACAAGGTTTCGGCGTCAAGCCGCGATTCAGGAATTAGTATCGCAGCTTCGGCCCCCACCAGCCCCCGCGCATTGGCGGTCTGTTCGTCACGAATGGCTGCGGCCAGCGGGATTAGGATTGATGGGCGCCCGATGACCGAAATATCAGCAACCGAGGACGCGCCCGCACGGCTGATCACCAATTGCGCCTCCGACAGGCGGCTCGGAATATCGGTAAAGAAAGGTGAGACTTCGGCCTTGATCCCGGCATTGGCATAAACGGTTGTCACGCGGGCCACATCCTCCTCACGCGCTTGATGCGACACACGCAGGTGTTTCAGCAGCGCCGGGGGCAATGCGGCGATGGCCTCTGGCACGATATCCGACAGGATCCGCGCGCCCTGGCTCCCGCCGATAACAACGATGCTCATCGGATAATCGCCCGGGACGATATAGGGGGATGCGGCGCGGTCCAGAACAGCGGCGCGCACCGGATTGCCGGTGTGGGTCACCTCCACCCCGCCCGGC
>JAOUMG010000471.1 GCA_029881635.1 Paracoccaceae bacterium
GCCATGCCTTGTACAAAGCGCTGTTAGGGGCGACAACAATGCCTGAGGCAAGGGGGCTGCGCACATGAAAATCGCCACTTTCAACATCAATGGTATCAAGGCACGGGCCGAGGCCCTTCCCGCCTGGTTGGACGTGGCCGTCCCGGATATCGTTCTGCTGCAAGAGATCAAATCAGTTGACGAAGGTTTCCCCCGCGATCTTTTCGAAGACCGGGGATATGCCGTCGAAACCCACGGGCAAAAGGGGTTTAACGGCGTGGCTATCTTGTCGAAACTACCGCTGGAGGATGTCACGCGCGGGCTTCCCGGCGATGACAGCGATGAACAGGCGCGCTGGATCGAAGCGACGGTGGTGGGCACGACGGCTGTGCGCCTCTGCGGGCTGTATCTGCCCAATGGCAATCCCGCGCCCGGACCAAAATATGACTATAAACTCGCCTGGATGACCCGCATGCAGGACCGCGCAGCGGCATTGCTGAACACGGAAATGCCGGTGGTTATGGCGGGTGACTACAACGTCATTCCGCAAGCGGAAGATGCCGCAAAACCAGAAGCATGGGTTGACGACGCCCTATACCGTCCCGAAAGCCGCGCGGCATTCCGGCGTATCGTCAACCTTGGCTATACCGAAGCATTTCGTGCCCGCGAACCGCGCCCAGGGCATTACAGTTTCTGGGATTATCAGGCGGGGGCCTGGCAGCGCAATAACGGCATCCGCATCGACCATATGCTTCTGAGCCCTCAGGCTGCTGACCTCTTGCGGGATGTGCAGATCGACAAAGATGTGCGCGGCGGCGACAAACCCTCCGATCATGTGCCGGTCTGGGTCGATCTGGACGCGTAGTGTTTTCTTGATTCTACGCGGAGAAGCTCGTCACATCATGACCGTAGAGCCAGTCAAAACGCGACAAAAGGCGTTCTGGCGCCAACGAAGATACCGCCCGCAATCCCAGATGGGCGACGGAACGGCTGACACCTGACAGATGGAAGTTACGCGCATTGGCATTGGCCGCGTCGATGACTTTTTTAACCCGCGTTTCACGCAATGACTGATACTTGGCGAACGCTTCGGGCGCAGGAAGGGCCATCAGACATTCGGCCATGACCCAAGCATCTTCAAACGCCAGATTGGCCCCCTGGGCAAGAAAGGGCAGCGTCGGATGTGCTGCATCACCAAGGATTGCGGCACCATTTCTCGACCAGCGCGCCGCGACCGGGTGGCGAAAAAGCCCCCAAAGATTGGGGGATTCGATCTGATCGAGCCAGGCGCGGACCTCGGGCGCGAAATCTTGAAACGCGACGCGCAGGGTCATCGGATCATCGGTCAGTGACCAGCTTTCTTCTGCCCAGCGCCGCCGCTCTTCGACGGCGATCACATTGCGCAAGGTCCCACCGCGCAAGGGATATGTCACCAGATGCTTACCTTGACCAAGATAGACACCTGCCTCGGAGGCAATGCCGTATTGGGCGGGGATCGTTGCACGCCAGGCGACCTGATGGGTAAAAAACGGCGCCACCGCGCCATTGAGAGCGATACGCACCTTCGAATGAAGCCCGTCCGCCCCTATCAGAATCGGTACTTCCCGAGGATCACTGTCGGTGAAATGGATTTGCGGGTTTTTGTCGCTGAGCCGCACGTCTGTTACATGCTGGTTGAGCCGGATTTCAGCACCCGCTGCGCGGGCGGCATCGGCCAGAAGAGTAATAAGGTCGGCCCGGTGGACGAAGCGGTATTCGTCTGAAGGGCGAAGGCGCCCCAGATCAAGCCGCGCAACCCTGTCACCGGATTCGCCGTGAAAGAGCTGGATCGCATCGGCGCGGATAGAAGTTTCGGCAAGCTTGTCGGCCAAACCCATGGCGTGCAAAACCCGTGCGCCGTTGGGGGATACCTGCAGCCCTGCACCGATTTCCTTAATCACAGGCGCCTGTTCAAGGACGACCACTTTGGCACCACGCCGCGCAAGAAGGCAGGCAACGGTTAAGCCGGCGACACCAGCGCCCAGAACCGTAATCTCTTGATCTTGCACCATATGAATTCCTGACCGGCATGGCCAAATCGACCGGTGTCCGGCGTTGCCGGGGTTTTCAGCCAAACCTGCCGCGAAGGTCAGTCTTCGCGGTGAACTCGTTCGCGGCGTTCGTGCTTTTCTTGCGCCTCAAGCGTCATGGTGGCAATCGGGCGCGCATCAAGGCGCTTAAGCGAAATAGGCTCGCCGGTCATTTCGCAATACCCGTATTCGCCATTTTCGATGCGCCGCAGCGCCGCGTTGATCTTGGTAACCAATTTGCGCTGACGGTCACGGGTGCGCAGTTCAAGCGCACGGTCGGTTTCTTCGCTGGCGCGGTCAGCCACATCAGGCACGCTGCGTCCGCTTTCCTGAAGACCTTCAAGCGTTTCAGCGGATTGTTCGAGTAGTTCTTCTTTCCAGACCACCAACTTGCGACGGAAATATTCAAGCTGGCGTTCGTTCATGAACGGCTCATCGTCAGCCGGGCTGTAATTGTCGGGAAGAAAGAGTTCTTGCTTCATCTTCGATCCCTTCTTGGGTGTGGATCCAGATTTGACGGTATTGATATTCATCCAGCTCTCCTCGGGCGCTCCAATAGCCCAAGCTGCGGTCGATGTCACTAGGGCAAGGCGTGCCTTGCGGCATTTTGATCGAACCGGTAATAGTCTCGTGAACAACCTTGGCCATACCCACAGAAATACAATGAAATTTACCGGAACAGAGCATTACATTGCCACCGATGACCTGACTGTTGCCGTCAACGCATCAGTAACATTAGAACGCCCGTTATTGGTGAAGGGCGAACCCGGGACCGGCAAAACCGAACTGGCACGGCAAGTCGCGCTGAGTCTCGGCCTGCCGATGATTGAATGGCACATCAAATCCACGACGAAAGCTGCGCAAGGC
>JAOUMG010000022.1 GCA_029881635.1 Paracoccaceae bacterium
CGGGCCAGTGGCTTCACGGATTTTCTGGTCTTTTCGAATGATTGTCAGGATGGCACCGACCTGATGCTAGACAGGTTGTCAGCGATGGGCTGGCTGACGCATGTCCGCAACGACAGCGGCCACAAACGCGGGCCGCAGTGGTCGGCGCTGAAAGAGGCCAACGACCATCCCCTGAAAAAGCAAGCCGATTGGATATTGTTTTTTGACATTGACGAATACGTCAATATTCACGTCGGCGACCGTACGCTGGGTGCATTGCTTCAGACCCTGCCCGAAGCCACCGCAATTCCGTTGACCTGGCGCCTGTTCGGCAATGCCGGTATCCGCCAGTACCAGGATCGCCCCTTGCCTGAGCTTTTCACCCGTGCGGCCCCCGCCGTTATGGGGTGGCCCTGGCGGGCCGCTTTGTTCAAAACGCTGTTTCGCAATAATGGCAGCTACGGCAAGCTCGGCGTGCATCGCCCCTTGCAGCCTGACCGGGCGCGGCTAAAGCATCAGCGCTGGTTCGACGGATCAGGCCGCGAATTGCCCTCACAGATGCATACCCAACGTATTTTTTCAGCCTACGGGCGCGACAACTATCAGCTGGTGCAGCTTAACCACTATGCCCTCGGGGCAATGGAAAGCTATGTGGTCAAATGCGACCGGGGCCGCGCCAATCGTGATGCTGCGGCGTTTGACATGTCTTATTGGGTCGAACGGAATTTGAATACTGTTGAAGATACCAGCATCCATGCCCAGTCCCACCGCAGCGGTCCGCTACGCAAATCCCTTCACGATGACGACATCTTAGAGGCCATGCACCAGAAAGCCGTCGCATGGCGGCAAACGCGTTTTGAAACCTTGATGGAGGACGAATCGTATCGCGGGCTTTTCGGCCGCTTGATGATGACTCCGCCCAGCCGAACACTCACGGAAGCTGAACACCGAATCCTCGCCAGATACGCCGCGCAAAGCGCTACCAGGCCTCGACAGGAAACAGAGAGCAGTGGGTGACGGGGTTTGCCCGGTGATCGGAAACAGTTGACCAAATCCAACCCTTAAAAACAACGCAGCTTGCGCACCCGCCTTGCGTAAAACCTGCTACCGGGTGCAAACTTGGGTTGGGGTTGTATGTGGGTGCGGGTTGGGTATGCATAGAAGTGACACGGACGCAGAGGACCTCAGGTCCCTGTCGGAGGGTCAGTGGTTCGCGCGGATCGAAGAGATCGGTGAAGAAGCTGGCTACTTCCAGCGGCTGGGCGAATCCCATGCTGCGTTTTTTGTCGATGAAAGCCCTACCCTTATCGTGACATTCGAAACTGTGAACAGCATCCGGCGCAGTCAGCCCGGACAATTGCCGCTGGGCTATCACGTCGCCAAGGGGCGCAAATGGTCGCATCTTTGTCTGATAGCCAGGTCTGACACCTGGTACCGTGATCCTGCCGTCTATGCCTATTTCGACAGGCTGGTGGATGATGCTTTCTTTGAAGATTTCGATCAGGTGGTTTTTTACGGGGCGGGCATGGCCGGATATGCCGCCGCCGCTTTTTCAGTCACAGCGCCCGGGGCGACTGTGATCGCCATTCAGCCGCAGGCCACGCTTGACCCGCGCATTGCCGGATGGGACCCCCGCTATACGGAAATGCGGCGAACATCCTTTACCGACCGTTATGGATATGCCCCCGATATGACCGAAGGCGCTGGGCCGGTTTTCGTAATCTTTGACCCCGAGCAGGTTTTGGACGCAATGCATGCCGCATTGTTCAAACGTAGTTACACAACCCTATTGCCCTGTCGCAACCTCGGGCGTGAAATCGACTTGGCGCTCGATACGATGCGTATTCTGCCTTCGATATTGGCTGCAGCGGCGACGGGACACTTTGATGAGCGGTTGTTTCGGATATTCTATCGCGCCCGGCGCAACTATCGTCCTTACTTGCGCAGCCTTCTGGCAAGGCTGGATGCAGATGGTCGGGTGCCGCTGGCGGCCATCTTGTGCCGAAATGTCGTTAACCGATTGGGTGCCACAAAATTCGCCGCCCGCCTTGCACAGCTGGAAAATGAGCTTGAAATGACCGGGCAGCGCAGACCCGAGCAAGGGCAACCCTGACCAAATCAGATACTTCGAGGACCGGCGGCAGCAAGAAAACTCAGACGATCAAGGTGCGATGCGCTCAAGCCGGGCCACAGCACGGCCTTCCGGATGCTCCATCCCGGAAAACTGGCGTGCGGTCAAAATCGCGATCAACAACGAGGGTATGAACATGTAGTCATGCATGACCCAGCTCTCGCCCGCCAGAAAACTCGCTTTGACCGGCACGACATCATAATCACATCCGTCGATTTTACGGCTGATACCGGTGCCGAATACGTAGATTGCCGTGTCTGTTTCCAGCTGGCCGCTGGGCCAGCTCGTTGTCACAGCGCCCAACCAGATTTCTCCAGGCACCGGTATCGGTAAATTCTTTGCCGATACAGGCACGGGCAGGCTTTCTGCTGCTTCAGCATAGTTCAGGATCAGCCGCGTCGCGGTATCCCGCTTTCCGTCATGGAGTTCGGCTGCTTCCAGATCGTACAGCCCTAGTTGGCTGGTATAGATCACCCCATCAGCGCCATTCGGAACAGATGGTTCGAATATTTCCAGAAGATCATTGTCCAGCCGTTTGTAATCAGTCGACTGGCCATTGGCAAAGACAGCCCTGACGCCCTTATCAAGATCGATGGAAGTCGGGCATCCTTCCTGGCCGGATGCCACCGCAGCGCTTGTTGTCAGACATAACCCTAAGCCGGCCGACAAAAGCCAATTGGTCGCCGTACAATTGATGTCGGTCATATCTTCCCCCATTTCCAGGAGCAAATCTGGCAGGAATATGTTCAACCGACAAGCATTCTGCAGGGCTGTGCCTCGCTAACAGCGATAGGCTACGGCATGCAGTTCATCGATGACAGCGCCCGGTTCGACCGGATCGAAAACCACGGTATTGCCGCCAGCATCGCGTGCGGATGCCAGAATGGTATTGCGCGAATACTTGATTCCCTGCTCTGCAAGAACGCCGTAAACCCCTGGTTTTGCGCGAATATCCGTAAGATAGGTGCATTGTGAAACCTCACTTGCACTTACCTCGCGGATACCGCTAACGCCGGTGAAACCCGGATCAGAGGTACAGCCACCAAGTAAGACGGAAGCGATGATGAAATGGATAAACTGCTTCATTTCCCTGCCCATTTGCTATCGGGCGTCCTGCTGAGCCCTTGGCGACAATTCTGCGCCCAAGCGGGTTTTGGCGCAAGGTCGGCTTCAGTTGTCGGCACGGGGTTCGGCGGATATCCCCGGCGGGAATCTGTCAACGGGACGGTTTTCCGGGGCATCAGGTCATCATTGAGGCATCTCATCACTGGAATCCGTCATTCAGATTGTGTAGGCGCAGGGATATGACCCAGCACCTGACCCTTCGCCGCCCCGACGACATGCACCTCCATTTGCGCGATGGCGCGATGCTCAAGGGGATCATCGGCGAATCCGCTCGTCACTTTGCCCGCGCCATCATCATGCCCAATCTGGTGCCGCCGGTCGTGACGGCCAATGATGCAGTCGCCTACCGCGATCGTATTCTCGGGGCTTTGCCGGACGGAACTGACTTTCAGCCACTGATGACACTCTATCTGACCGAGGCAACCGACCCGGCTGATGTCGCCTTTGCGCATGCATCGGGCCTGGTCAAAGCGGTAAAGCTTTATCCTGCCGGCGCTACTACCAATTCCGCCTCTGGAGTGCGTGATTTTGACAAGGTGCGGGCCGTGCTGGAGAAAATGGCCGAGATTGGCCTGCCCCTTTGTGTCCACGGCGAAGTAACCGATCCAACCATTGATATTTTTGACCGGGAGGCGGTTTTCATCGACCGCGTTCTGGACCCGATCAGACGCGCAACGCCGGGTCTGCGGGTTGTCATGGAGCATATTACCACCTCAGAAGGGGTGGCCTATGCCCGTTCGGGCGGCGACAATCTTGGGGCCACGATCACGACGCATCATCTGATCATCAACCGCAACCACATCCTCGCTGGGGGCATCCGCCCGCATTATTACTGCCTGCCCGTCGCCAAGCGTGAAACCCATCGGCAGGCATTGCGACAGGCTGCCACCTCAGGTGAGGCACGGTTCTTTCTTGGCACTGATTCCGCACCGCACCCCGATCCGTTGAAAGAAAATGCCTGCGGTTGCGCGGGTTGCTTCACAGCCACCAACACGCTGTCCATTCTTGCACATGTCTTTGAGGAAGAAGGCGCGTTGGATCGACTGGAAGCCTTCACCTCTTGCAATGGCGCTGATTTTTACCGGTTACCACCGAACCAGACATTCCTGAAACTGACCAAAGGCGATGCTGTCGCCTACCCCAACAAAATTCAGACAGATGCGGGGGCAGTTACGGTGTTCGACCCGGGTTTTCCGCTTTTGTGGGCGGTTTCGGATTGATCTTTGGCCGCTGTCCAAATACCTCCGCCGAAGGTCACCAACCCTGCCCATCGAAACCTTCGGCAGAACCATTTCGGCCATAACGATTGCAGCGAAAGGAAATCTGAAATGATCCCAAGCGCCTTTCCACCGAAAGAGGAAATCGCCCGACTGACAGCGCGGATGCTGCTTGAGATCAAGGCAGTCCATTTCAATGCAGCTGAACCTTTCATCCTGGCCTCGGGCCTACCATCACCGACCTACATCGACTGCCGAAAGCTGATATCTTACCCGCGCATCCGGTCGACGCTGATGGATTTTATGGCAGTAACCGTCATGCGCGACGCCGGTTTTGAGGCTTTCGACAACATTGCGGGTGGCGAAACAGCCGGTATTCCTTTTGCCGCCCTGATGGCGGAACGCCTGGCCTTGCCGATGACCTATGTGCGCAAAAAACCGAAGGGTTATGGCCGCAATGCCCGCATCGAAGGCGTTATGAGCGAAGGTGATCGGGTTTTACTGGTCGAGGATCTGACCACAGATGGCGGGTCAAAACTCAGCTTTGTTGACGCGATCCGCGAAACCGGCGCGGAATGCGCCCATACCGCAGTGATATTTTACTACGGCATTTTTCCGGAAACGGTCAAAACCCTTTCCGATCACGGCGTTGCTTTGCATTTCCTTTGCACCTGGTGGGACGTGTTGGCAGAGGCCCGTGCCTCAGACGCCTTTGACACCCAAACACTGGCCGAGGTCGAGACCTTTCTGACCAATCCGCGCGCATGGCAGGCGGCCCGCGCCAAGGCCTGACGATTGCGGTGGACGGAATTGTGGATGCACCTGTGAACCCTTTGGGGACAAGTGCCGCGGGAATCAGCTGGTCAGCTTTCCGGGCAACAGATGTAGCGCAATTCTCAAAAACCAATGCTATATATTGAGTATTGCGCCTTAGCCGCCAATCCTGTCCACAGAGTTCTTCACGATTTGCCCTGCCACAGGATTTTGCGCTAAAGGATCACCATAATCAAAAAAACGCGGGGGCGGGGATGAGTGAGATCAGAGCATTGCGGGACACACCGCAGGACGCAACCGAGATCGAAATCCTGCCGCATAATATCGAAGCGGAACAGCAGCTTCTGGGCGCGATCCTTACCAATAACGACATCTATGACCGCATCGCGAACTTGGTAAAGGCAGAACATTTCTTTGAACCAGTCCATCAGCGTATTTTCGAAATCGCAACGGCCAAAATCCAAAAAAATGCTCTCGCCTCGCCGGTAACGCTGAAAGGATATCTTGAAGACGATGCCGCGCTGAAAGAATTGGGCGGCCCCGCTTATCTTGCGCGACTGGCAGGGGCGGCAATTTCAGCCTTTGCGGCGCGTGATTATGCGCAGATGATCTATGATCTTGCGGTCCGCCGTGAACTTATCCGTCTTGGGCAGGACATCTCCTCGCGGGCGCAGACGATTGAGGTCGAAAATGATCCTCGCGATCAGATCGTCGAAGCGGAACAGCGGCTATATACGCTGGGCGAGCAGGGTACGGTTGAAAAGGGATTTGTATCCTTTCTAAAAGCCACGACCGAAGCCGTACAATCTGCTCTTGCCGCCTATCAACGCGATGGCGGTTTGGCGGGGATTTCAACAGGGCTGACCGATCTGGACAAAAAGCTTGGCGGGTTGCACCCCTCGGATTTGCTTATCGTCGCTGGGCGCCCGTCGATGGGTAAAACCTCGCTCGCCACGAATATCGCCTTTAACATCGCCAAGGCCCATAAACGGGGCAAGCTTGCGGATGGCAGCGAAGGAACTGTCGACGGGGGTGTCGTTGGCTTCTTTTCGCTAGAAATGTCCTCAGAACAACTGGCTGCCAGAATCCTGTCCGAAGCGTCCGAAGTACCTTCCGAACAGATCCGCCGGGGTGACATGACAGAGGTTGAGTTTCGCCGATTTGTCGAGGCCGCCAAGGCATTGGAGGCCTGCCCCCTCTATATCGACGATACCCCCGCCCTGCCCATCAGTCAGGTTGCCGCGCGCGCCAGGCGACTGAAGCGCACACATGGCCTGGATGTTCTTATGGTCGATTACCTTCAGCTCCTGAAAGGATCGTCGAAGGATAACCGGGTGCAAGAGGTTTCCGAAATTACCCAGGGCTTAAAGGCTATCGCCAAGGAACTGAATATCCCTGTGGTGGCGCTTTCGCAGCTGTCTCGTCAGGTTGAAAACCGCGATGACAAACGCCCGCAGCTTAGTGACCTTCGGGAATCGGGCTCGATCGAGCAGGACGCCGATGTCGTGATGTTCGTCTACCGTGACGAATACTACAAGGAACGCGAAAAACCCGGTGATCATGAGATCGACAAAATGGCTGCATGGCAGGAAGTCATGGAACAGGTCCATGGCAAAGCCGAGGTAATCATCGGCAAACAGCGCCACGGCCCGATCGGCCATGTCGAACTTTCCTTCGAAGGCCGATTCACCCGTTTTGGCAATCTGGTCAAACCCTGGCAGCAGGGCGGCGGCGATTTTTAGCGCGCGATGATCCGATAGATTTGGAGCGGCTTGGCCCTTGCCTCTCACCCATGTGCCTGCCAAAAGATCAGCTATGGCACAGGCAACCCTTTCCATCGATCTTGACGCGGTTGTAGCCAACCGGCAGGCCCTTGACGCGGTCTCGGGAGCCCATGTGGAAACCGCTGCGGTGGTGAAAGCCGATGCCTATGGGCTGGGTGCCGCAAAAGTGGCCAAAGCGCTGCAAAAGTCTGGCGCACGGACCTTTTTCGTGGCCGTCGCCGAAGAAGGAATTGCCGTCAGAAAATCAATCGGCCCCACAGCCCGCATCTTCGTTTTCGCGGGCCATATGAAGGGCGACGCAGATATCTTGAAGCAATTCGATCTGATCCCGCTCCTGAACTCGACCGATCAGATCCTCCGGCAGAGGCAAACATTGCCTGGTCATGGCTTTGGCATCCAGCTTGACACCGGCATGAACCGGCTGGGCATCAAGGAGGCAGACTGGCGCCAGGTGGCGGCATCGGTTCTTGACGATGCGCCTGCGCTCTTGATGTCGCATCTGGCCAGTGCAGAGATCAAAGACAGCCCAGCGAATTCGGCGCAACTGGCCAATTTTCGGCGCATGACCGACGGAAGTGGGGTAATGCGGTCCTTGGCTGCCAGTGATGGTATTGCATTGGGTCCGGAATTTCATTTCGACATGACCCGTCCGGGAATAGGCCTTTATGGTGGCCTGCAGGCGGATGGGCTGCGGCCCGTGGTAAGGCTGTCACTGCCTGTCATCCAGGTGCATAGGCTGAAACCCGGTGATGCGGTGGGCTATGGCGGAGTTTGGCAAGCCAGCGCCCCTGCCAGGGTAGCCACGCTAAGCGCAGGCTACGCCGACGGGCTGCTGCGTTCACTGGGCGGCGGAAACGCCCAGGTCTATGACGGTGATGTGACATGCCCGGTTGTAGGGCGGGTTTCCATGGATTTGCTGACAGTCGATGTCAGCCATTTGCCGCATTCCCCCGAAATGCTCGAAATTCTGTGCCCAGCACAGGGCGTCGACAAACTGGCCAGGGCTGCGGGGACCATCCCCTATGAAATCCTTACATCCCTCGGCGGGCGTTATGATCGCCGTTATCTTGGAGCCTCCCAATGACCGCGACAGGGCTGTTGGCCCGTCTTGGGCGTCAAGTGCTGGCCGCGCTTGCTGCCATTGGCCGCGTAGCACTCTTTGCCATTGACGCGGTAAGCCATCTTCTGCGCCCGCCATTCTACTTTAAAGAATTCTGGCAAGCTGTTCTGCACATTGGTTATTTCAGCTTACCGATGGTCGGATTAACCGCTTTGTTCACGGGCGGTGCGCTGGCCCTGCAAATCTATGCAGGTGGCGCACGGTTTTCGGCCGAGGCAGTGGTACCGTCGATTGTCGCGATCGGTATGGCGAGAGAACTTGGACCGGTACTCGGGGGGCTGATGGTTGCCGCACGCGTTGCCTCCTCCATCGCCGCCGAAATAGGGACGATGAAAGTTACCGAACAGATTGATGCCCTGACAACGTTGTCGACCCACCCGATGAAATACCTCACCGCCCCGAGACTGCTGGCAGCAACGCTATCGGTGCCGGTACTTGTGGCAGTGGGTGACAGCATCGGTATTTTTGGCGGCTATCTGGTGGGCGTGAACCGGCTGGGTTTCAATCCTGCGACTTACCTGCAGAACACCCGCGATTTCCTGGAATTCTGGGACATTGCCTCGGGGCTTTGGAAAGGGGCCGCCTTTGGGTTCATCGTGGCACTGATGGGTTGCTACTATGGCATGAATTCGGGGCGCGGCGCCCAGGGCGTGGGCCGCGCAACGAAATCGGCAGTGGTTGCTGCCTCGGTCCTGATCCTCGCCACAAACTATCTGCTGACGGAGATGTTCTTCACCTCATGATCACGCTTAGTAACGTTCACAAATCCTTCGGCAAGAACCATGTTCTGCGTGGCGTCAACCTGACGATTCCCAAGGGTGAAAGCATGGTGATCATCGGGGGATCTGGCACTGGGAAATCAATTCTTCTCAAATGCATCCTCGGACTTGTTCATCCAGATAGCGGCAAGATAACCGTGGACGGGCAAGACGCCGACACCGCCGCGCGCGACGCCTTTCTGGCCCGGTTCGGGATGCTGTTTCAGGGGGGCGCGCTTTTTGACAGCCTGCCTGTCTGGCAGAATGTATCTTTTCGTCTGCTTCGCGGATCGCTCAAACGCCCCAAGGCCGAAGCGCGCGAAATCGCCATTGAAAAACTGCGCCGCGTTGGCCTGAAACCCGAAACTGCGGATCTGTTTCCGGCAGAGCTGTCCGGCGGGATGCAAAAGCGTGTGGGCCTTGCCCGCGCCATAGCGGCGGAACCTGAAATTATCTTTTTCGACGAGCCCACAACCGGGCTCGACCCGATCATGGCGGGCGTTATTAACGAACTCATTCGCGAAATTGTGACCGAGATCGGCGCAACAGCGATGGCCATCACCCATGACATGTCGTCGGTCCGGGCCATCGCGGACAGGGTGGCTATGCTGCATGATGGCGTTATCCAATGGACTGGCCCTGTGTCAAAAATGGACGCGACTCCAGACCCTTACGTTCAACAATTTATCAACGGACGCGCCGAAGGACCCATCGAGGCAGTCCGGTAAATCCTTTGTTAACCAATATCGCGCCAAGCTGATTTTCGCAAAGCCCCGAACCGGGGCGAAAATTGACATTTGGACCAGATATGCTAGGGTATTTTCTTTCCGATGGAACCGATGTGCCGACTGTTTCGGCCAGGGTGCGCTGTCCATGTTTTTAGTTCTGACAGTCCTCATGACCATTCCGCCGCTTCTCAGCCTGATGGCCTGCAGCCGCTGGCGAAAGCGTGTGGTTGGTCGTGGTCACTCGGGCCAATGGCCATTGGCGGGCATGATCCTGTCAGTGGCAGTCCTGATAATCAACGTCGCGATCCTTGGGCAGGTTGGCCTCAACTCAGCCCCTGGCGTTTCCGGGTTGAAAAGCCTTCATGCCGTCGCGCTTTGCCTATCATGGCTGTGCCTGTGGGTCTGGCTGTATGTCTTGTTTGCCCACCCGCGACGTCGGATACTTTACTGATGTATTTGCCTCTTGGTTGGCCTGATCTGCTCCTGTAACAAGGCGCAATGTTGCGAGCTGCCAATCTTGCCCTGCTGGTGCTGTTTCCTGTCGCCTGGTTTGCGCCCTTGCTGCGCGCGGGCCTGTTGCCATTCTTTGACCTCGATAGCATTTCGGTCATGACCGGGTTGCAGGCGCTGTGGGAAAAAGACGTGGTTCTGGCGCTTGTCGTGACCTTTCTTGCGGTCTTTGCGCCTTATATGAAAACGATCGGCATCGCCCTTGTCCAGTTCCGCCTCGCATCGCCCAGAATCATGCCGGTGCTGCATTTGCTGGGAAAGCTGGCCATGGCGGATATTTTCCTGATATCGCTTTACATCGTGCTCGCCAAAGGTGTCGGCCTTGGGCGGGTGGAAACAGCCTGGGGGCTGTATCTATTTACATTTTGTATCCTTGCGTCATTTGCCATCTCGATCACAACAGAGCGGTTGCGGGGGCGTGCCAGCTAAGGCACAAAAGCGCATGGTAAAACCCCAGTCTTCATTCACCTGCGGCACTTGTGGTGCGGCCCACAAGAAATGGGCCGGGCGCTGTGACGCCTGCGGGGCGTGGAACACCATAACCGAAGAGGCCCCGCTTTCGGCAGGACCCGCGTCAAAAACCCTGGGCGCTGCAAAAGGTCGCCGTATCGAGCTATCGACACTTGCCACGGTAGAAACTCCACCGCCGCGCGCGGCTTCAGGCATGGGGGAACTTGACCGTGTCTTGGGTGGTGGGCTGGTACCTGCATCGGCAATCCTTGTGGGGGGCGATCCTGGCATCGGCAAATCGACATTGCTGTTGCAAGCCGCCGCAAGTTTCGCGCGGTCAGGGTTGTCATGCCTTTATGTATCGGGTGAGGAAGCCTCGGCCCAGGTACGTATGCGCGCGGCACGCCTGGGCCTTGCCGATGCACCGGTCCAACTGGCCGCAGAAACCAATCTGCGCGACATTCTTACAACTCTTGATGCTCT
>JAOUMG010000472.1 GCA_029881635.1 Paracoccaceae bacterium
CGAGATTTTTGCCGACCTGATGGATCACGCCTACAACAATGGCAAGCCCACGGCATTACGCGCCTTCGAGGCGACAGGCCGGGCCTATCTGGCCTTTGCACGCAAATTTCCCGGCCATTACATGGCGATGTTTGAAAGCGGCATTTCGCTGAATGCCCACCCCGATCTGGCGCGCGCGTCAGACAGGGCACGCGGTGTTTTCACCCGGGCGGCGGATGCGCTGTCAAAGCATATCCCCGCTGAAAAACGTCCCCCCGCGGCCATGTTTTCCGCCCATATCTGGGCCATGAGTCACGGGGTTGTCGAGCTTTACACCCGCGGTGCCCCCGGTGCCCGAACGCCCTTCCCGCCCGAAGAGTTGCTTGAAACCGGCATCGGGATTTATCTGCGCGGTCTGGGGCTGGTTCCTGCGGATGTCTGATACATCCGGCATTCTTGACCTGCGGCACACCGATAGCCCCTTGCGATCGGCAATCACCGCGGATTAATCAGGCGCATGGAAGTTATCGCTCCCCTCCCGGATTACGCGCACCGCGCGCGGCGCAATGTTGTGGTTCTTATTCTGGCGCAGGCCATTTTGGGGGCGCAGATGCCGATGATCTTCATCATCGGTGGGCTGGCCGGGCAGACGTTGGCTCCCAACCCCTGCTGGGCGACGCTGCCAATATCAATGATCGTGCTCGGCTCCATGATCACCGCGACACCAATGTCGGCGCTGATGCAACGATTTGGCCGACGTGCCGGGTTCTGGTGTGGCGCGGGCGGCGGCGCTGTTGGCGCCGCGATTGGCGCACTGGGCCTTTATCATGCATCTTTCGCCATTTTCCTTATCGGATCGCTTGTTACCGGCATCTATATGTCCGCGCAGGGTTTTTACCGGTTCGCGGCGGCAGATACAGCGTCTGAATCGTTCCGGCCCAAGGCTATTTCCTGGGTCATGGCCGGCGGTCTCATATCCGCGATTATCGGCCCGCAACTGGTCAAGGCAACAGCGGATGCCATGGCCGTGACCTTTCTGGGGACATATCTGACCGTCATGATGCTTAATATTGTCGGGGCGGGACTGTTCCTCTTTCTCGATATCCCGCGCCCAAGACGCCCCGAGGTGGGTGCCCCCAAAGGGCGTAGCCGGCGTGAAATGTTGGCTGACCCGACAATTCGTGTGGCGATCATCTGTGCCATGGTCAGCTATGCCCTGATGAATTTGGTCATGACATCAACACCGCTTGCCGTTGTGGGCTGTGGGTTTCAAAAGGCGCATGCCGCTGATGTCGTATCTGCCCATGTGTTGGCGATGTTCGTCCCATCGTTCTTTACCGGTCACCTGATCGTCAGGTTCGGTGCACCAAAAATCGTTGGCGCCGGGTTGACGATTCTGGCAGCAGCGGGTGCAGTGGCCTTGTCCGGTGTTGCGCTTGAACAGTTCTACCTTGCCCTGATCCTTTTGGGGTTAGGGTGGAATTTCGGGTTTATCGGCGCCACAACCCTTCTGGCCTCGGCCTACGCCCCCGAAGAAAAGGGCCGTATTCAGGGCATAAACGATCTTTTCGTGTTTGGCGGCGTGACGGTGGCATCTGTCGCGTCAGGCACGTTGATGAACTGTTCGGGCACCAGCGTTATTGCAGGGTGGAACGCGGTGAATATTGCCATGCTGCCGTTTCTGGTCCTCGCAGGCGCTTCGCTGATCTGGCTGTCGCTGCGCCCCAAACCTTAACAAAATACGGTGCTACCAGGTGCCACGCAGCGCCTTCCACAGCAGCCCCCCGCGCCTGACAACCTCCGATGTCATCAGCGTTCCCCTATCTACCCGCGTCGGGTCGTCCGCCGCCATGGCAAGCACACGCCTTGCCTGCCAGCCGGGCCAGAGTGCCGGCACGACATGTGCAGGGATCGCTGGTTGCGCCGCCTCAACGCTGGCAATCTCACTCAGGGCTGTTTGCGCCAGCATCCGGATTGCGTCTGGCGATGGATCCGGCAAAGGATGTCGCCCATGCGCCTTTAACGCTGGTACCGCCCGCAACCATGATGCAAGGCCCGCAGCGGTGCCAAAGGTCCGCACGGTATGCTCGGCTGACGCCGGGGTGTTCAGAACCTTTGCAGCGGCCCACATGAGTGTACCGGCCGTATCGGCCAGATGGGCGGTAAGGGCAGCCGCGTCCGGAAAGGGATCGCACCAGACCTCCCATCGCCGGGCCTCGGCCATGTGGACCAGCAGGGCGGCCAGATCATCGGTAGCGCTGACCAGAGGGGCCAGTGCCGTGGTCACATCATGACCGGGCCGCTGGGTGCCCTGCCCCATGGCGTCGACCGTATCGATCCACCACTGAAGCCGCATCTCGGCGATCATCGGCTCGGATGAGGCCCAGGGCGCACGCGCAACTTCCAGATTATAGGCATAGATCGGCCAGAGTCTTTGCCGCACTGACGGGGGTGCCGCCATGGTGGCTGCAAACCTGTCGGGGTCGCCGTCTTCGACCAGGGCCGCACAGGCATCGATGCTCATGCAGGTTTTGCTCCGTCGCGCACGAGTTTCCAGTTGATCGCATCCAGCAATGCTTCGAAACTCGCGTCGACGATGTTCGCAGACACACCCACTGTGGACCAGCGCCTGCCCTTGCTGTCTTCGCTGTCGATGATGACGCGTGTAACGGCCTCGGTTCCGCCTTGGGTGATGCGCACTTTGAAATCCACCAGCCGCAGATCGTCAATGACTGCCTGATAGGGGCCAAGATCCTTTGCCAGCGCCTTTGCCAGCGCGTTGACCGGGCCGCGATCAGATCCGGTTTCGTCCATGCTTTCGCTGACCGACAGCATCTTTTCGCCGCCGATCTTGACCACCACGACCGCCTCCGAAAGGCTGACCATCTTGTCATACTTGTTCTTGCGCCGCTCGACCGTCACA
>JAOUMG010000473.1 GCA_029881635.1 Paracoccaceae bacterium
GGGGATGCGGGAGGTCGGGAATGGCCGTGTTGCGCCTGATGGTTGAGGCGGGCGAGCCTGTTGATGTTGCACTCATCCGGTTACGAAAGGTTCGCCCCTGCGCCGTGGAGACGGACGCGCAACTTGCCTGGGCGTCCAGACAGACTGGGCCCATCCAGATAGGCTGAAGCCAACCTTTCCCGGTATTGATCCCAAGATTCACGTTGAATCTGATACAGACTTTTCTTTTTCAAACCTGGGTAAATGCGATTACCCGCCAAACCCATAGCGCTTCAGTCACGATTGCGGTCGATCTTTTGCCGCTTGGCGGATTTGTGCAGCCGCCCGGTTGCGCGCGCCATCTTGCGCAATTCGGCTTGCGATGCGGAATTCCATGCATCTTCGCGCTTCAGTTTTTGCCACCGGCTTAGGCGGGCGGGGTCGATGCGACCGGCAGCAATAGCCGCCTGAACGGCGCAACCCGGTTCGGCTTCGTGACTGCAATTGGTAAAACGGCAGGCTCCGATTAGGTCGGTAATTTCCGCAAAGGCCTCGTCAATGCCTTCGGCCATGTCTGACAGCCGCAATTCCCGCATTCCCGGTGTGTCAATCAGCCACCCTCCGGCGGGCAGGGCGTGAAGCTCACGTGCGGTGGTCGTATGGCGACCCTTCATGTCATCTTCGCGGACCGATCCGGTGTCGAGATCAAGGCCTGTCAACGCTGAGGCGAGTGTGGATTTACCGACTCCCGACATGCCCAGAAAGGCCACTGTCTGGCCGGGCCCGCACCAGTCGCGCAGCGCCTGAACGGCGTCGGGGTCTTTGGCGTTAAGGGTAATCGCTGGAACAGCCGGTGCGATAGCGCGCAAACGGTCGCGGTAGTCGTCAGGGTTTTCGCAGGTGTCGGCTTTGGTCAGTACCAATACCGGCGGGATGCCCCCGGCATGGGCCAGGGCCAAATACCGCTCCAGCCGCGCTTCGTTGAATTCTGCAGTGCACGAGGTGGTGATGAAAACGGTGTCGACATTGGCCACGATCAGTTGTTCGCGCGACGCCTCGCCAGCCGCGCGTCTGAAGATGCGGCTTTTTCGGTCCAATAAACGGGTCACCCGATCGGTTTCAGGGTCTGCCAGCACCCAGTCGCCAACCGCGAAGTCACCGGTGGAACTGTTGGGCGGCAGGCTTAGCAGGCGCGGTCCTGTTTCGGTCAGTACGGAAAGCCGGTCGCGATGGACGGCAGCAACACGCGCGGGTGTTACGGCGCCGACCTCTTCTGGTGTCAGTTGCGCCAGAAATTCTGCCGACCAGCCAAGGTCAGCGAGTGTATAATGTGTTTGAGTCAATGGTCTGCCCTCGGATAATGCCGAAATGTGGACCCGCCTGTCATGGCTGCGGGATACAACTGTCGGGAAGGGCCGGGCAGATCAAATGGTCAGAACGCCCCGGCCCGGAGAATTACAAGCTCAGTCATGTCATCTCCTTTTCGGGGCCGGGTTGCATCAGGTGAGAGGCTGGACAACGACCCAAGCGGGGCTCGTTACGGCTGCTTCCTTCCGGACCTGACCGGGTTGGCGAGGTGCCTGCCCGCGCCAACCTCTCAGCGCCCGTTATACGCCCGAATGCGGGATTCGCAAGAGCGGGGGTTGTTCAGATCAACCCGGCCATGCGCGCGCCGGACATCAGGTCCTGCGCAAGATGGTGGGCGAAGCGTCCGTCGGTCTTTTGCATATCGGGAACCTGCACGACCACCATGCCGGCAGCCCGCGCAGATGCCGCACCCGTGTCGCTGTCTTCAAAAGCAATACAACGTTTCGCATGAACCCCGAGCCGTTTCGCTGCCAGAAGGTATGGGTCTGGCGCAGGCTTGGGGCGCGTTACGCAATCGACGCTGACAACCGTAGCGAAATGCCGGGCAAGGCCGCTTTGGGCGAGTTTGTGATGGGCGCGGTCCTGTTGGCTGGATGTAGCCAGGCCGCGCGGCAGGCCCAGCCTTCCCAATGCTTCGAGAATTTCCTCAGCACCGGGCAAAAGCGGGATGCTATGATCGAGCTTTGCGGCAAAGCCCTGATCCCATAAGGTCTTGAACGTATCACGCGGGAAGTCCGCGCCAAATGAATCGGCGATGATGCGCAAACTTGTACCACTATCTTTGCCAATGAGACCTTCGAACAGCCCATCGCTTGCAGATAAACCAAGGGTTTCGAGCACCTCGTAACCGGCAGCCATGGCCAGACGTTCCGTGTCCAGCAAAAGACCATCAAGGTCAAAGATCGCTGCGTCAAAGGGAGGCATGAATTTACCTTTCACATGCGCACCGCACGCGAAACGTAGCGCCGGGGGAAGACTGGGTGAGAGGTTGAACATCGACCCAGACGGGATTCGTTACGGCTGCTTCCTTCCGGACCTGACCGAGTTGGCGAGGTGCCTGCCCGCGCCAACCTCTCATCCGGGGATATAGGTGCGGTGGTCGAGAATGGCAATGTATTACGGGATCACCCCCTGTAAGCAGAATACTTTCCGTGGATTTGGCAAGCCAAAGTAGGACGGAGCCGCGAACAAATTCAGCTCTCACAGTCAGTTTCTACACCTTGAATGACATCAGACTTGTTGGAGTGAACTCGCCGAATAGCCCTTGGACGCTGCCAGCAACTGCCGGGAATAGTCCGTTCTGGCCGATTGACTGAGCAGTCCCTCCCGTGTCAGTTCTTCGACCGCACGGCCATGCTGCATCACAATCAATCGATCACACATATGGGCAACCACCGCCAGATCGTGAGACACCATCACATAGGTCAACCCCCTCTCGCTGCGGATGCGGTCAAGCAGGTTCAACACCTCAGCCTGTATGGAAGCATCCAGAGCAGAAGTGGGCTCATCAAGAAGCAAAACCTTGGGTTCCAGGATCAAGGCGCGAGCAATT
>JAOUMG010000474.1 GCA_029881635.1 Paracoccaceae bacterium
GCCAAGATTGGCCGACATGAGGCCAAGCGCCTGCCAGATTTGCCGGGTGAAGGTTGCAACCGACGTCTTGCCCGACGTGCCTGTCACGGCGACCATAGTTTCAGGCTGACGGCCCGACCAAAGCGCTGCCGCCGAGGCCAATGCCTGACGCGGGTCTTCAGCCAGGACCAGCGCCGCCGGTGATTTGGCCAGAACATCGCGGGCGATATCGGCACCTTCACGGTCAGTCAGGATCGCCGAAGCCTCCATTCGCAGCGCGTATTGGATGAAATCGGCACCATGTACATTGGTGCCGGGCAAGGCCGCGAAAAGATGGCCGGGTTTGACCTTGCGGCTATCGACCGACAGGCCGGTGATACGCACATCGCGCCCGCCCTGGGCGGTCAGACCGAGTTCGGCCAATGTCTTGGTCTGCGTGGCCATCTGTTGCGCCCCCGACGCGAATGTCGTCTTTCAATTGCGCACGAGTGTTACTGCAGCTTCGGTGCCGGGTTCAACCTCGGGTCGCAGACCCAGCAACGGGGCTGTGCGACGGATGATCTCGGCGCCGACGGGAACAGCCGTCCAGCCTGCGGTGCGGCGCGGTTCCGTCCCGGAGGTTTCAACAGGTTCATCAAGTGTCACGACCAGCACGTATTTCGGATCATGGGACGGAAAGACCGAGGCAAAGGTGGCGATGACCTTGTCCTTGTAATAACCGCCTGTCGGTTTGGGTTTGTCGGCGGTGCCGGTTTTGCCGCCCACCGCATAGCCGGAAACCTCGCCAAAGGTTGCAGTGCCGCGTGTCACGACCTGCCGCAGCATGCTGCGCAATGTGGCAGCGGTGCTTTGCGAGATCACCCGAACCCCGTCTGACGGCGCGGTTTTCTTCAGGATCGTCGGCGTTACTTTCAACCCGCCATTGGCAATGGTCGCGTAAGCTGCAGCCAGATGCAGCGGACTGGCCGACAACCCATGGCCATAAGAAATTGTCATCGTCGAGATTTCGGACCATTTCTTGGGCAATAGCGGCTTGCCCGTGGGGGCTTCGACAAGTTCAACCGTTGTGGGTTCCAGGAACCCAAGCGTTTTCAGGAATTCCTGCTGGCGTGCGGCGCCGATCATCTGGGCGATGTGTGCGGTGCCGATATTGGAGGATTTGACGATCACATCCGTGACCGACAGCTGTTTGCCGTAGTCGTGGAAATCGCGGATCTTGTATTTGCCCCAGACAAGCGGGCCCTTGGTGTCGATCATCGTGTCGGCGCTGACCAGCCCAAGGTCAAGCGCCTGCCCGATGGCGAATATCTTGAAGGTGGAGCCGAGTTCATAGACACCCTGAACCGCGCGGTTGAACAGCGGGCTGTCACCGGCATCGCCCTTGGTCAAGGGCGCCGGGCGGGTGTTGGGATCAAAATCAGGCAGCGACGCCATGGCGATCACTTCACCTGTGGCCACATCCATCAAGACCGCTGTACCCGCCTTGGCATTCATCAGGTTCATGCCGCCCCAAAGCACATCCTCGACCGTTGACTGCACCGTCAGGTCCAGCGCCAGTTCCAGCGGTGCACCGCCGTTGCCGGGGTCGCGCAGCCATGTATCGAACACCTTTTCGACGCCCGCCGTGCCGACCACTTCGGCCGAAGCCACGCCTTCACGCCCGAAACTGGCGCCGCCCAGCACATGGGCCGCAATGGAACCGTTAGGATAAAGCCGCATTTCACGGGGGCCGAACAACAGGCCGGGGCTGCCGATTTCATGCACCATCTGCATCTGTTCGGGGGATATCTTCTTTTTCACCCAAACGAATTTGCGCGTGCCCGAAAAATCCTTCGTCAGCCTTTGAACGTCGAGATCTGAAAAAATCTCCCCGAGTTTCCGGGCCACTTCACCCGGGTCAACCATCGATTGCGGCTGGGCGTAAAGCGAATGGGTGATGAGGTTGGTCGCTAATATGCGCCCCTTACGGTCGGTGATATCGGCGCGCTCAGCGATGATGGGGGTAGAGAATGCCCGCGCCTGCGGCTCCATCGGTTCGGTTGCAGCCAAAAGGCCCATGCGGGCGCCGACCACAGCAAAGGCCACAAAGAACGCCACGCCGAGCAAGAAGAGACGGCTTTCCGCGCGCAAGCGGGCACGGTCGCGCATGTCTTCGTGACGCAGGCGGATGTTTTCGCGTTCGATCACATCGGGGTTTTCACCCTTTTCACGGGCGGCAAGTATACGGGCCAACGGGCGGAGGGGGGTGCGGATCATTGCGCTGGCACCTCAGTTGCAACGGTATCAACGGGATCGGTGATCGGCGCCAGTACCAGCGCCGGATAGTCAATCTGTGCAACTCCGCCAAACTGCGTTGGTTGCAGCGGCAACAGACCCAGCCGTTCAAAGTTCATATCCGCCAGTTCACGCAGCCGGTCAGGGCGGTTGAGATAAGCCCATTCGGCATTCAGCATGCCCAGACTTTCGCGCAGCTGAGCGATTTCACCGCGCAGTTCACGGACCTCTGCCAATTCGCCCTGAGTGCGGTAGTTTTCACGGTAGGCCCAGAAGGCCAATCCCATGACCGCCATTGCGGTAAGTACGAAAAAGAGGCTGCGCATGGTTTCAGCGTCCTTTCTGACCGGTGTGTTCTAGTGCAGGTTTTGGCAAGCCGAGGGCCGCCCGGTCGGCGCGCCCGGCGGGTGCATCGGTACGGATGCCCAGGCGGAGCTTGGCGGAACGCGCCCGGGGGTTCGCGGCAAGTTCATCTTCGTCCGGTCCGATAGCGCGCCGCGATTTGAGGGTGAAGGCGGGGGTCACTTCGGCGCGTGCCGGGGCATAGCGACTGCCCTGCCCTTCACCGCCCGAACGCAGTTGGAAAAACCGTTTGACGATGCGGTCCTCCAGCGAATGAAAGGTCACGACAGCCAATTGACCGTC
>JAOUMG010000475.1 GCA_029881635.1 Paracoccaceae bacterium
TCTGTCGCGCTGAACGCGTTTTTCCGTCCCATCTGGCCCCAAAGGCTCCCTCAACTGAGTGAATTCCGACATGACCGACCATAGCTTTGTCACCGAAGGCGGCGTTGAAATTGCGCGCCGTGAAACCCCTGCCGATTATGCCACCGCCATCGAGAAGCTGGTTGACCGGCTGGACGATCATTGCGGCGTGCTGCTGAGTTCCAACTACGAATATCCGGGGCGCTATACCCGCTGGGATATCGGCTTTGCCGAACCGCCATTGATGATCGAAAGCCGCGGCCTGTCGATGACGATCAAGGCGCTCAACCCACGCGGTGAGGTGCTGTTGGGGTTTGTCCGTCCCGTTGTGGCGGCGCTGGAGGCGGTGGAAAGCCTGACTGATGCGGACTGCGAACTGGCGCTGACGATCCGCAAGCCCGAGCGCCTTTTCAACGAGGAGGAACGGTCCCGTGCACCATCGGTCTTTTCGGTGCTGCGGGCGATTGTCGGGCTTTTCCGGTCTGAAGAGGACAGCAATCTGGGCCTTTACGGCGCCTTCGGCTATGACCTCGCCTTCCAGTTCGAGCCAATCGAGTTCAAGCTGCCGCGCCCCGCCGATCAGCGCGATCTGGTGCTGTTTCTGGCTGATGAGCTGGTCGTGGTGGATCATTACTCGGCGCGGGCCACACGGATCAGCTATACCTTCGCGAAGGGTGGCAAGACCACGGCGGGGCTCGCGGGCGGTACGCAGGCCGTGCCATTCCGGCCGGGGCGGACAGATCTGCCAAGGGGCGATCATGCCCCCGGCGAATATGCGGCCCTGGTGCGCGAGGCCAAGAAGAGCTTTCGCCGCGGAGATCTTTTCGAGGTGGTGCCGGGGCAGGTTTTTTACGAGCCTTGCAAGGATTCCCCCGCCGCGATCTTCCGGCGGCTGAAAGTTATCAACCCGGCCCCGTTCGGCTTTCTGATGAATATCGGCGATGCCGAGTACCTCGTGGGGGCAAGCCCCGAGATGTTCGTGCGCGTGACCGGGCGGCGTGTGGAAACCTGCCCGATCTCGGGCACGATCAAGCGCGGCGCGGATGCCATCGAGGACAGCGAGCAGATCCTGAAACTTCTTCAGTCGAAGAAGGAGGAAAGCGAACTGACGATGTGTTCGGACGTGGACCGCAACGACAAAAGCCGGGTCTGCGAGCCGGGTTCGGTCCGCGTCATCGGGCGACGCCAGATCGAGATGTATTCGCGCCTGATCCATACAGTCGACCATATCGAAGGGCGGCTTCGCGCGGGCATGGATGCGTTCGACGCCTTCCTGTCCCACGCCTGGGCGGTGACGGTGACAGGGGCGCCGAAGCTCTGGGCGATGCGCTTCATCGAGGCACATGAGAAATCGACGCGTTTCTGGTACGGGGGGGCTGTCGGGGCGATGCAATTCGATGGCAACATGAATACCGGGCTCACGCTGCGGACGATCCGTATCAAGGACGGCGTGGCCGAAGTGCGCGCGGGCGCGACATTGCTGAACGACAGTGACCCGGAGGCCGAAGAGGCAGAAACAGAACTGAAGGCATCCGCGATGCGCGCAGCCATTCGCGGCGACATGGGGCCAGGGGCCAATGCTGGCGCTTTGGGCCGTACTCAGGTTGGTGCCGGGCGGCGGGTGCTGCTGGTCGATCACGAGGACAGTTTTGTTCATACGCTCGCCAACTATTTCCGCCAGACCGGGGCCGAGGTTCTGACAGTGCGCACGCCGGTGCCCGAGGCGGTCATCGACGAATTTCTTCCTGACCTGATGGTCCTGTCGCCGGGGCCGGGGAACCCGTCGGATTTCGACTGCAAGGCCAGTATCGACAAGGCCATGGCGCGCAGCCTTCCCATCTTTGGTGTCTGCCTCGGTTTGCAGGCGCTTGCCGAATATCATGGCGGACGGCTGGCGCAGCTTGACGAGCCGATGCACGGCAAGCCGAGCCGGGTCAGCGTGACGCATCCCGGTACGGTCTTTGCGGGGTTGCCAGATCAGGTCACGATCGGTCGCTATCATTCACTGCATGCCGTGCCCGGTAGCCTGCCCGAAGATCTGCAAGTGACGGCGGTGACCGCGGATGGCGTCGTGATGGGGTTCGAACACAAGTCGAAACCCATAGCAGCGGTCCAATTTCACCCTGAATCGATCATGTCGCTTGGCGGCGATGCGGGAATTCGCATGATCGAGAATGTCGTCGGTGGGCTCTTGCGACCTGTGAAGAGCAATTCGAAGGTCAAGCATTGAGGCCTGTGCTCTGAGCGAAGTCGGCGGAAAGATACTTGATCATTGTCTGTCTCGCTTGTGCGTGGCGTGGGGTATCCCTAGAATCGATATGAAACAACGGTCGTAAGGGGCATACTGTGCGCTGGATCATGCGAATTATCGGCACTGTCCTGCTTTTGGCCATCGGTCTGATCGTGGTTCTGCTGCTCGTGCCGTCCGAACAGGTCGCGCGGATCGCTTCGGCGCAGGTTGAACAGGCGATTGGGCGCAAACTGACGATCTCGGGCAAGGTCAGCCCGTCGTTTTGGCCTCAGATTGGCGCGCGGGTCGAAAACATCGCCGTCGCGAATGCCGATTGGTCTGATGCTGGCTCGATGCTGGAGGCAGAGGCGCTGTCAGTCGGGCTGGATCTGTCAGCGTTGATCGGCGGGGATATCAAGATCCGCCAGGTGAAAGTGGTCGCCCCGGTGATCCGTTTGGAGCGCGCGGCCGATGGGCGGGTCAACTGGAATTTTTCAAACGGTGTGGATGGGGGCAGCAGTACCGAGACTGGTTCAGGAACCCAAGATCCAGCCGGGTCGGACGGTGGGATCGGCGCCATCACGCTGGACCGGGGTTCGATTGAAGAAGGCAAGCTGACCTTTATCGATCATGAAACCGGTC
>JAOUMG010000476.1 GCA_029881635.1 Paracoccaceae bacterium
GCCGCCAAGCTGAATATCGGTCCCGCGCCCGGCCATGTTCGTGGCAATGGTCACCGCACCGAACTTGCCGGCATCGGCGACGATCTGTGCCTCTTTCTCGTGCTGCCGTGCGTTCAGTACGTTGTGCTCAATCCCTTCTTTCTTCAGAAGTTCGGAAATCATTTCAGATTTCTCGATTGACGTCGTACCAACAAGAACCGGCTGACCTTTTTCGTTAGCCTTATGGATCTGCCGGATCACCGCCTCATATTTTTCGCGTGCGGTGCGATAGACCTGATCATGGCTGTCCTTGCGCTGGATCGGCCGGTTTGTCGGCACCTCAACCACGCCAAGACGGTAGATCTCCATGAATTCTTCCGCCTCGGTCGCGGCGGTGCCGGTCATCCCTGCCAGTTTGTTATAAAGACGGAAGTAATTTTGATAGGTGACCGAAGCCAAGGTCACGTTTTCCGGTTGAATAGTGACTTTTTCCTTAGCTTCAATTGCCTGATGCAGCCCGTCCGAAAGACGGCGGCCTTTCATCATCCGGCCAGTGAACTCATCAACCAGAACAATTTCGTCATCACGCACAACATAATGCTGATCCCGCTGAAACAGCTTATGCGCCCGCAAGGCTTGCGTCACATGATGAACGATTGTGGTCGATTCCGGATCATAAAGGGTTTGACCTTCGGGCAGCACACCATCTGCCAACAGCCGCTGTTCGACAAATTCATTGCCCGCCTCGGTAAAGGTCGCATTGCGGGTTTTTTCGTCCAACTTGAAATGCTGGTCTTCCAGTTCGGGAATATAGGCATCCAGTTGGACATAAAGCTCTGACCGGTCCTGGCTGGGGCCTGAAATGATCAAGGGTGTGCGCGCTTCATCGACAAGGATACTATCCACCTCATCGACGATGGCAAAGAAATGCCCGCGCTGCATCATATCCTCGATCGAGGCTTTCATGTTGTCGCGCAAATAGTCAAAGCCAAGCTCACTGTTGGTGGCATAAGTAATGTCGGCCTCATAGGCCGCGCGTTTTTCTTCCTCGGGCTGATAGGGGTAGACGACACCGGTCTTCAGGCCCAACTGGGCATAAACCTTTCCCATCCATTCCGCGTCGCGCTTGGCCAGATAGTCGTTGACAGTAACGATATGAACACCCTTGCCCGCCAGAGCATTCAGATAGGCCGGAAAGGTGGCGACAAGGGTTTTGCCCTCGCCCGTCTTCATCTCGGCGATATTGCCCTGGTGGAGGAAAATGCCCCCGGCCAGCTGCACATCAAAGGCCCGCAATCCCAGCGCACGTTTGGCAGCCTCGCGGCAGTTCGCAAAGGCCTCAACCAGAACATCTTCCAGGCTCTCACCTGACATGACCCGCTTGGCCAGCGCCTCGGTCCGGTCCTTGATGCCTTCATCAGTCAGCGCCTGAAACTCCGGTTCCAGCGCGTTGATTTTTTCCACCAACGGGCGGACTGACTTGACCTTCCGGTCGTTCGGCGTGCCGAAGACTTTCTTCGCAATTGTTCCGAGGCCTAGCATGTTTTCTCCGCTGGGGCGTGTTCCGCTGACGCAATCTTGTGTATCCGGGGCCTTGCCGCCAACTTCCGGCTTGCCTAGAAGGGCGGGGAAGAGAAAACGGCACGGCCCTGACAGGACCCAAAGCGATGTAAGGGGCCACCAGCTGATAGTCAACGCCGCGGGTGCCGCGGCCCAAGCATGAGGTGCGGTAATGTTCAAACAGGCAACAGTTGTGGGTGCAATTGCACTTTCCCTGGCATTCACATTTCCGGCACGGGCTGCTGATCCAACGGCAGATACGGTCGTGGCCGTTGTGAACGGTCAGGAAATCACGCTTGGGCATATGATCTCTACGCGGGAATCCCTGCCCGCCCAGTATCAGGAACTGGAGGATGCGGTTCTGTTCGACGGTATTCTCGAACAGTTGATCCAGCAAACAGCCCTTGCCGAGGAAGGTGAAGGTAATCTGACCAGGCGCGATCTGCTCGCACTGGAAAATCAGCGCCGGACCTACCTCGCCGGTGCCGTACTTGACAGGTCGGCAGATTCCGCCGTTACCGAAGAAGCGCTCAATGCAGTATATGATGCGAAATTTGCCGCAGCCGAGCCCAGCAAGGAATTCAGCGCCGCACATATTCTGGTCGAAACCGAAGAAGAGGCCAAGGCACTAAAGGCGGAACTGGATGGCGGCGCAGATTTCGCGGCCCTTGCAAAAGACAAATCAACCGGTCCTTCCGGCCCGAACGGAGGCGATCTGGGCTGGTTTGGCCTCGGCATGATGGTCAAGCCATTCGAAGATGCCGTTCTGGCACTGGAGCCGGGGCAAGTGTCCGACCCGATTCAGACCCAGTTCGGCTGGCATGTCATCAAGCTCAATGAAACTCGGATGGCCGAGATTCCGTCGCTGGATGATTCACGCGCCGAACTGGAAGGCGATCTGCGTAGCAAGGCAGTAGAGGCGCGCGTAGTGTCACTTACTGATAACGCTACCATTGAAAAAATGGTCGAGGGCATTGACAAAAGTGTACTTAGGAATACAGCGCTTTTGGACAACTGAACCCTTTGCGAAGGACACGAGCATGGCTAAAAAAGCCTCTGGTTGGAAGGAAGAAGCAAAGAAGTTACAAAAACAAGTTGGCGCACTAAGAAAGAAGGTCGGATCAGCCTTATCCGATGACAGCGCTGACGCTCCTGTTCAGGTCATCAAGGAAAAAGTGGGTGAACTGCGCGAGAAAATTGGCGGCGCGCTTACGCCTGATGATGCGCTGAAAGAAAAAATCACCGATATGCGCGACAAGATCAGTGATGCGCTGACCCCAGACCCAGCACTTTTTGCCCGCTTCAAGAAACCAAACCCGGTTTCACCGCTTGCTTCCAAAGAAGGCTTTC
>JAOUMG010000477.1 GCA_029881635.1 Paracoccaceae bacterium
GGCCTGTCTTTTGAAAGTTGGCGGGTGAAACGTGACAGTCGAGATTTTTCTGGCGCTTATGGCATTGGCTGTCGCCACGCTGTTCACACCCGGCCCCAATAACATGATGTTGGCGACATCCGGTGCAAACTTCGGATTTCGCCGCACAGTTCCGCATTTGTTAGGCGTGGCGCTGGGCTTTCCTCTGATGCTGCTGATTGTGGGGCTGGTGTTGGGTGAACTATTCCAGACCAGCAACTTGCTGCGAGAAACATTGCGATACGGAGGGGCGGTGCTGTTGCTGTGGATCGCATGGAAAATTGCGATTTCTGGTGGAATAGGCTCTAAAATGGGTACCGCCGCTCCGATGCGGTTTGTCGCCGCGGCAGGGTTCCAGTGGATTAATCCGAAGGCCTGGTCCATGGCCGTCGCCGCCACGTCCCAATTCATTGTACCTGATAATCCCTTAGGTACAGCCAGTCTGGTTGCAGCGACATTTCTGACGCTGGGTATTCTTTCCGCTGCAACATGGACGTTTGCAGGCCAGGCGATCGCGCGCTGGCTGACGACGGCGAGGCGGCTTCAGATATTCAACTATCTGATGGCTGGCCTGATTGTTATCAGCACCATTCAACTTCTGTTGCACTGACATTTCCCTTCGCACGAAAGCGCGATATATGCGGGTGCGATCCGAAAGGTATTTTCCATGCTTCGGTTCTTTGAGAACCTTGTCGATCCCTATGTAAGCTATGAAGAGAAGGATACGCCGCCCCAGCGTCTGCTTCCCTTCCTGATGGACTATGCCCGGCCGTTCCGTGCGGTTTTCGCAGCAACCGCTGCCCTGACAACGGCTGTTGCGGCCGTTGAGATAGGGTTGATCTGGTATGTGGGCCGTTTGGTGGACCTACTGTCATCCGGCAACCCGGCGGAGATTATGCAAGCCCATGGGATGGAGTTTATTCTTGCTGCGCTGGCCGTCGTGTTTATCCGGCCGGTCGTGTCTGGCATCGATGTCGCGTTGCTGCACAACTCTATTCTGCCCAATTTCAGCACGCTAATCCGATGGCGATCGCACCGCCACGTTCTGCGCCAGCCGGTAGGGTGGTTTGAGAATGATTTTGCGGGCCGCATTGCCAACAGAATCATGCAAACGCCACCGGCGGCGGGCGACGCGGTTTTTCAGACATTTGACGCAGTCGCATTTTCAATAACAACGGTGATCGGATCTGTCGCACTTTTGTCCGGCGCAGACCCGAGGCTGACAATACCACTTCTGATCTGGATAGTGCTTTATCTGTGCCTATTGCGGTGGACTGTGCGAAAGGCTGGACCTGCGTCAATGGCATCCTCTGACGCGCGTTCGGCTGTGACAGGGCGCGTTGTTGACAGCTATGCCAACATTCATTCGGTCAAGATGTTCGCGCATCATGATCAGGAAATAGACTATGCGGGCGAGGCAATTGAACATGCGCGCCGGACTTTTCAGCACGAAATGCGTGTTATCACGACGATGGATGTCGCGCTGACCGTACTGAATGGCTTGCTTATCGTGTCTGTTACGGGTCTGGCGCTGGGTCTTTGGTATGTGGGCGATGCAACCGTGGGAACCGTTGCCGCGTCGACAGCGCTGGTTTTGCGCCTCAATAACATGACCTACTGGGTCATGTGGGCTACAACCAATCTCGTTCAGGCTCTGGGCGTTGTTGCCGAAGGGATGGAAACGATTGCCCAGCCGATTGGGTTGACCGATGTGCCTAAAGCGCACGCACTGAAGCTAGACACCGGAAACATACGGATCGAAGGATTGTCGCATCACTATGGTCGCGGATCTGGTGGTCTGGCCCATGTCGACCTTACGATTAAACCGGGTGAAAAAATCGGGCTGGTTGGCAGGTCAGGCTCCGGAAAATCGACACTGGTAAAGCTGCTTTTGCGTTTCTATGACGCTGAAGGTGGCCGTATCCTGATTGATGATCAGGACATTACCCAAGTTACACAAGACAGCTTGCGTCGCTGCATCGGCATGGTTCAGCAAGACAGTAGCCTGCTGCACCGATCCGTGCGTGAAAACATCCTGTATGGCCGCCCCGAGGCCAGCGAGGCAGAGATGATTGACGCCGCCAAACGCGCCGAAGCCCATGAATTTATTCTTGAGCTTGCCGATCCGGAAGGGCGCACCGGCTATGATGCTCAGGTAGGCGAACGCGGTGTGAAACTGTCCGGCGGACAGCGCCAGCGCGTGGCTCTGGCGCGCGTCATTCTGAAAAATGCACCAATTCTGGTGCTGGATGAAGCCACCAGCGCGCTTGACAGCGAAGTCGAAGCAACAATTCAGGAAACGCTTTACGGCGTGATGGAGGGAAAAACCGTCATTGCAATTGCCCACCGTCTGTCGACCATCGCGCGGATGGATCGTATTGTTGTTTTGGATAACGGGCAGGTGGCCGAGCAGGGAACCCATGCCGAATTGCTGGCCACCGAAGGATTGTATGCCCGGTTTTGGGCGCGCCAATCCGGCGGATTTATTGGAACTGATGACACAGAGGCGGCAGAGTGAATTTCAGAGATTCCATTGATGCCTTTCGCCCGGCAGAAGGTCCGCCTCCGCAAAAACTCGGCGCGTTCTTCATGTGGTGCTTGTCTGGTGCATGGGGCCCGCTGGCGCTCGCGACAGCGCTTTCCGCAATCGCGGGTGCTATGGAGGTTGTGACGGCATGGTTTCTAGGCCTGATTGTCGATCTGGCCAATGACCGGGATCCGGGATCGGGAATTCTGGACCAGTGGCCGATGCTTCTGGCGTTTGTTCTGTTTCTTGTCATTCTTCGGCCGATCAGTTTCGGGCTGAGTGCTGCATCCAACTCAGTTATCGTGCAGCCCAATGTACTGCCGCTAGTGTTGTCGCGGTT
>JAOUMG010000478.1 GCA_029881635.1 Paracoccaceae bacterium
ACCGTTGCCAGAAAGCCCTCGATACTCGGAACGGTGTCGTTCACTTGGGCGCCTCCTTGCGGTGAAAGCGGCGCGCCCCGGCGAAGGGGCGCGCCAATATCAGGTTCGGTCTCAGTGACCGGTTGCGGCACCGGCACCACGCGGGATGCGGATGCTTTCGACCAGTTCCTGGATCTCCACCGGCGGCTCTTCGGTCGCATTGGACACGAAATAGGCCACAACGAAGTTGATCAGGGCACCGACCGCGCCGAACGAAGTCGACTTGATCGACAGCAGGAGCGGGTCTGAATCCGAGAACGAGTTTGTTTCCGGAATGAAGAACCAGCCCTTGTGCAGGAAGATGTAGACAAGCGTCACGATCAAACCTGCCAGCATCCCTGCCACAGCACCCTTGTTGTTGATGCGCTTGGAGAAGATGCCCATCATCAGCGCCGGGAAGATCGAACACGCCGCCAGACCGAAGGCCAGGGCCACTGTCTGTGCCGCAAATCCTGGCGGGTTAAGGCCCAGATAGGTAGCAACCGCAATGGCGACAGCCATTGAGATACGCGCTGCCAGAAGCTCGCCCTTTTCCGAGATGCCGGGGTTCAACTGCCCCTTGATCAGGTCATGCGAGATCGCCGACGAGATTGCCAGAAGCAAACCTGCCGCTGTTGAAAGTGCTGCGGCAAGACCACCAGCAGCCACCAGCGCGATAACCCAGCCTGGCAGGTTGGCGATTTCCGGGTTGGCCAGAACCATGATGTCGTTGTTCACGGTCAGTTCGTTCGCGTCCTTGTCGCCGACATACTGGATCATGCCGTCGCCGTTCTTGTCCTCGAACTTCAGAAGACCGGTCTTCTGCCAGTTGCGAACCCAGTCGAGTTCTTCCTTGGCTTCGATATCCGCGAGTGTCACGGCTTCCGCGGCAACACCGTTAGGATAGAAGGTGTTGATCAGGTTCATCCGTGCCATCGCCGCAACAGCCGGAGCCGTCAGGTAGAGAAGGGCGATGAAGACCAGTGCCCAACCTGCCGAAGACCGGGCATCGGCCACTTTCGGCACGGTGAAGAAGCGGATGATCACGTGCGGCAGACCTGCCGTACCAATCATCAGCGACACGGTGAACAGGAACATGTTCAGCGTTGTGTCAGACTGGTTGAGATAGGACTTGAAGCCCAGATCAGTCACTAGACCTTCGAGGGTTGCCAGGATCGGCTGGCCCGTTGCGGTGGCATCCGAAAAGAGACCCAGCGCTGGGATCGGGTTGCCGGTAAGCTGCAACGAAATGAACACAGCCGGGATCGTGTAGGCAGTGATCAGCACGACATACTGGGCCACCTGTGTATAGGTGATGCCCTTCATGCCGCCCAGAACCGCATACATGAACACGATGGCCGCACCAATAAAGAGACCGGTCGACGCTTCCACTTCAAGGAATCGCGAAAAGGCAACGCCGACACCGGTCATCTGACCGATAACGTAGGTTACCGAAGCGACGATCAGGCAGACAACTGCCACCATGCGCGCGGTCGGCGAATAGAAACGGTCGCCGATGAATTCCGGCACGGTGAACTTGCCGAACTTGCGCAGATAGGGCGCAAGAAGCATCGCCAGCAGCACATAGCCACCGGTCCAGCCCATCAGATAGACGGACGTATCGTAGCCCCCGAAGGCAATCAGACCAGCCATCGAGATGAATGAGGCCGCCGACATCCAGTCAGCGCCAGTGGCCATGCCGTTCATGACCGGGTGAATACCCCGGTTGGCGGCATAGAATTCCGCGGTCGAACCCGCACGGGCCCAGATCGCGATGCCGATGTAAAGCGCGAAGGTCGCGCCCACCACCAGCAGGTTAAGCGTAAACTGATCCATTGTCCCTGCTTTCCTTATTCTTCAACGCCATGTTCCCGGTCGAGCGTGTTCATGCGCCAGGCATAAACAAAGATCAGAACCAGAAACACGAGGATTGAGCCCTGCTGGGCAAACCAGAACCCAAGATCGGTTCCACCGACCTTGATACCTGCAAGCATCGGCCTCAGAAGAATGCCGAACCCGAAGGACGCGATGAACCAAACTGCCAAGCTGATCTTGATGAGTTTGATATTCGCGGCCCAATAGGCGTTGGACGAAGATTTATCGGCCATTTTGTATTGCTCCCGTGAGTTTCCTCGCCAGCGCCCCACCACGGGAAACCGGCCTCCCTTCAGATTGCTGCGCGCTTCACAATGGACGCGAGCGCTGTGGCGATTGCTGCAATGGAGCCCATTGCATCAACCGTCTCCAGCACGCCCATTTTCCTGTAATGCGCAATCAGCGGAGCCGTCTCGGCGTGATAGGCGGTCAGCCGTGCACGCGCCGTTTCGGCGTTATCGTCGGCCCGGCGATTGAATGCCGTGCCGCCGCATTTGTCACAAACATCCGGCTTTGCCGTCTGCTTGAATTCGTCATGATACCCTTCGCCGCACCCGGCGCAGGTATAGCGGCCGGCAACCCGGCCGATCATTGCCTCGTCATCGACTTCAAGGCTGATGGCGGCATTGACCTGCTGACCCGCGTCAGACAACATCCGGTCCAACGCGCTCGCCTGCCCGTCCGTGCGTGGAAATCCATCAAGAATGACACCGCGCGATACATCGGGTGACAGCATCCTGTCCTTCAGCACCGCCAGCACAATTTCATCAGAAACCAGCCCGCCGGATTCCATCACTGCCTTGGCGGCCAGCCCTGCCGGTGTTCCTGCCGCAACAGCCCCCCGCAACAGATCACCGGTTGATAGCTGCACCAGCCCGAACTGTTCTTCCAGCATCCGCGCCTGTGTGCCCTTGCCAGCACCCGGAGGCCCCAGAAGGATCAGCACGGACGCGGCGGTTCTGGTATCTTGCATGGTGGTCACGCCC
>JAOUMG010000479.1 GCA_029881635.1 Paracoccaceae bacterium
TTCCTCCCTATTGGGCAAACGCCCGAAACGGCAGATTCGCCGGTCTGCCTCAAACCTGCCGATAATAAATTTACTTGTCAAATTAAAAAATGCCCCTAATATCGGTAAAGCAGCCCGAGTGGCCAGATCAAGGCCGCTAATCGCGGCGGTAGCCGGTAATAGAGCAACTCAGGGGCTAACTTTATTTAGGTAGACGAATTAATGAAGGACCGAGGCGCAGACCAACCTTCAAAAATGGGGGCCGTTATCAACGGATGCGGCCCACTGATCCCGCCGCTATCGGAATCGTCACGCCCCCTTCGCCAGCAGATATTCGAACGTGTCCGCGCTGCCGGATTCATTCCAAGGGTACAGGTCGCTAAGGATCTTGCCGTCAGCCCCGCTTCGGTTACGACGCTGACGTCAGAGCTTATTGAACTTGGTCTGCTGGAAGAAGTCTCTGCCCAGCGCGACGCCGATACGGGGCGCGGGCGACCGGCGGTTGCGCTTGGCGTCCGGGCGGCGGCGCATCTGGTGGCCGGGGTCAAACTGTCGGATCGGGAACATACCGCCGTTATCGTCGATTTTGCCGGAAACCTGATCGCAGACAAATCCATGCCGCGCAGTCCTGGCGCCATGGAGCTTGGCGCGCTTTTGGAGACGACCAGGACATTGGTCGATGACGTATGCGCTGTCGCGGGCATCGCCAGAGATCAACTGACAGCCATCGGCTTGGGTGTTCCCGGATTTGTCGATTCGAGTCAGGGCGTTGTGCACTGGTCGCCGATCCTGTCTGAACGGCATGTGCCTCTTGCTGAAACGGCGATCAAAGCCCTGGGGGTACCGGTTCACGTTGACAATGATGCAAACCTTGTGACGCTGGCTGAGCTTTGGTTTGGGGCAGGTCGGCGGCTGGCCGATTTTGCGGTGGTCACAATCGAAAACGGCGTGGGCATGGGGTTTGTGCTCAATCACCGGATCTACCGGGGCGCTCAGGGGCTTGGAATGGAGTTGGGCCATACCAAAGTGCAGATCGACGGCGCGTTGTGCCGTTGCGGTCAACGCGGTTGCCTTGAGGCCTATATCGCAGACTACGCTTTGGCGCGCGAAGCAACCACCGCGCTGAACTGGGGAAACCGTGAATCGCAGTCTGTCAATATTCTACTGGAAAGCCTCTATGATCACGCAAAAGCAGGAAATCCGGCGGCAAGATCAATCTTTCACCGCGCTGGCCGCTTTCTGGCGCTGGGCCTGGCCAATGTGATCAATATTTTCGACCCGCAACTGATAATCCTGTCGGGTGAGAGAATGCGCTATGACTACCTCTATGCTGGCGATACGTTGGCAGAAATCAAGTCACTGGCACTGAACACCGGTCGGCCCGCACCGAAGATCGAAATTCATGCCTGGGGCGACCTTTTATGGGCCCATGGTGCGGCAGCGCTGGCGCTTTCGGCGGTGACCGAGCGATTGCTCGGGTCATCCCGCGATGTGGTTGCAGTATGAAATCGCCACTGCTGCCGTTGTTGCTGATGGCGGCTTCGGCCCATGGTGAACCCCGGTTTGTCGATCGCTCGAACAGCCTGCCAGTCGCCCATGTCTATGACGGCGGATGGGAACATTTCGTCGGCGGAGGTGTTGCCGTATTGGACTGCAATACTGACAACCGCCCCGATCTTTTTGTCGCGGGGGGTGAAAACCCGGCGCGGCTATTCGTGAACCGGTCCGGTGGACCCGGCTCAGATATAGAGTTCGAAGCAGGTGATCTGTCCGAGCTCAAAGGTGTCACTGGGGCATATCCTCTTGATATCGACGGCGATCAAATTCTCGATCTGGCAATCCTCCGGGTCGGCCCTGATATGCTGTTGCGGGGGCAAGGCAACTGCCAGTTTGTAGATGAAACTGCAAATTGGGGTCTGAAACCCCGCGACGCCTGGACGACAGCCTTCGCGGCAACTTGGGAAAAGGGCAATAACTGGCCCACATTGGCATTCGGGCATTATGTTGACAGGGCCAAGCCCGACGGCCCATTCGGGGCGTGCGACACCTCTGTTCTCTACCGCCCCGAAGGTGACCATTATGGCCAGCCTGAAATAATTGCACCCGGATACTGCGCGCTTTCCATGCTGATTACCGACTGGCAGCGCAAAGGTACGCCGGAACTCCGCATTTCAAATGACCGCCACTACTATATCCGGGGCGGGTACGAGCAGATGTTTCGGATAAGTCCCCTGGCGGAAAGGGTGGAAGACTGGCCAAAGGTTTCGCTTTGGGGGATGGGCATCGCCAGCCAGGACATTACCGGTGACGGATTGCCCGAGGTGATGATGACGTCCATGGGTGATCAGCTACTGCAGATAAACACCGGCACCGGATTTGTGAATGCACCTTTCTCAATCGGGACCTATGCCCAAAGGCCCCACATAGGCGACGATGGGCGTCCGTCAACAGGCTGGCATGCCGAATTCGCCGATATCGACAATGACGGACGGATGGATTTGTTCTTAGCCAAGGGCAATGTCGATCAGATGCCATCGAACGCGATGAATGACCCGAATAACCTTCTGATGCAGCAAGCCGACGGAACATTCGCCGAAAGTGCTGAACAGGCAGGTGTGGCCACAACCGAACGGTCGCGCGGCGCGGCACTGACGGACCTGAATGCCGATGGGTTGCTTGATCTGGTTGTGGTGAACCGCCGCGCGCCAATGGAGATTTGGCAGAACGTAACCCAAGAAACCGGCAATTGGGCAAGAATAGAGCCACATATGGCCGTAAACAGCCAGGCCGTAGGCGCCTGGATAGAGCTGCGCGCAAATGGCAAAATCACAGCCAAGGAGGTAACCGTTGGCGGCGGCCATGTCAGCGGGCAAGCGGGCCCGGTGCACTTCGGATTGGG
>JAOUMG010000480.1 GCA_029881635.1 Paracoccaceae bacterium
AGCGCGCGTTTAACCTCTGCATCATCATTTTTTTGGCATGCGGACAATGCCGCAACCCCTGCAACGCAGAGGGAAATCAGAACCGGGTGGCGCATTTTTGCGTCCTTTGCTGCTTTAGCCTCAGTATTTGGTCAAAAGCAGAAACTGCCCGTGTCCGCGTCTGACCAACGAGAATTCACTCTCTTGCGGTGGATCATAGGCCGGATTTTCCTTTTTTGCGAGCGCGAGTCGCAGATTTTCGCGGATGGAGTCCGATTGGCCACTATCCAGTGCGAAGGCGTTCTGGAAAACCCGGGCTGCTTCGCCGTACTTACGTTGTTCGACCAGGACAACGCCCAAGTTATTCCAAGCAGGGACAAAGGTTTCGTCTACATCTATGGCCCGGCGCAACATGGTTTCAGACTGGCCCAACCGACCCAGTGCAAGATTTGCCGATCCGATGGCAGACAGAACATCAACGCTGGCACCATGCTGTGCTGCAGCCCGCAAATAGGCCTTTAACGCCAGCTCATGTTCACCGGCGGCCATCAGCCGATGCCCTACAATCAGGCCGTCCACCGATTTTTCGCCGCGTACCTCCCCAACGGGTGCATATGGGGATGGGCCATCTGTGCGAAAACCGCTTGTCGGCTGACAAGCGGCTAACGCGGTGCAAATGAGGGCCAGAGATCCTGCCCGTTTTAGTCCTGCCATAGCCTCACATCTGGAAGTTCTTGAACAACTGTAACATATCGTAGACGGAGGGACCTACAAGGATGATCAGCAGTGGAGGTAGTGTAAACATCATCGTGCCAAGCGTCATTTTCGTTGGCAGTTTGTTGGCGGCTTCTTCGGCACGCATCACGCGCTTGTCGCGCATTTCAGCGGCGTAGACGCGCAGAGCATCGGCGATTGAAGTACCGAATGTTTGCGATTGGATCATGACGGTCACGAACGAGGCCACATCCGGAACACCGCAACGTTCTGAGAAACTGCGCAAAACGTTGGTTTTGTCTTTACCGGCTTTCACTTCCTGCGACACGATTTCGAACTCTTCGGCCAGCGCCGGATAGCCTGCGCTCAGCTCCTTTGAAACCCGGATAATTCCCTGATCGAGCGATTGCCCGGCCTCGACGCAAACCAACAGCATGTCGAGAGCGTCGGGAAAGCCGTCCTGGATGGCGCCCTGGCGGGTCTGAACGCGGCGTTCGACCCAGTATTTGGGCAGATAGTAACCGACGGCGCCAGGCATGATGATCACCAACACCAGCGTCGTGGTCGAAATTTCGCCAGTGGCAGACGCGAAGACTGCGTAGATTACACCGGCAAGCAGGAAGAATATTCCCAACATGAACTGGATCGCGTGGAATGTGCGCACGGCGTTCTTGCCGCGGTAGCCGGCACGCGTCATCGTCAGGCGCGCAGAGCTCATTTCCTCGGCGCTTTTGGGCTCGAGGAATGTAGCAAATTTATCGAGCTTGTCCTTTCCGCTGCCGGATCGCAGTGATTTTTTGGCTGCGGGACCTTCGCGCCGCGGACCAGTATTGCCCTTGGTTGAGTCGCGGAACTTGGAGAACGGATCAACCGTTTTTTTCATGATCGTCGGCAAAGCGGCGAGGATCAGCAGGACCCCAAGACCGCCCACAGCGAACAGCGGCCCCAGCGGGCCCATCGCCTCGACGAGAAAGTCATTGAGTGATTTGAACATGGTCTTGACCCCCTCAGACCTTGATGTTGACCATCATCTTCATGAAGACGATGTTGATGGCCAGGAACACGAAGACGACCAGTGCCGCTGGCACGAAAGCCTCCGTATCTTTCACGGTATCGAAATAGTCAGGCTTCAGAAGCTGAATGACAACCAGCACAACCAGCGGGAAAGAAGACAGGAATACGCCTGACCACTTTGCCTCGGCGGTAATGGCACGTACCCGGCGGAACAGACGGAAACGGGCCCGGATGACCTTGGCCAGACCGTCCAGAATTTCGGCGAGGTTACCCCCCGACTGCTGCTGAATTGTCACCGCAACCGCGAGGAAACGCAGATCCTGCATATCCATGCGTTCGGCCAGATCTTTCAAGGATTCTGTGACATCACGCCCGTAAGAGCTTTCATCGGCAATCATGCCGAATTCGGTTCCCAACGGGTCGGGAACCTCTTTGGCAACGATCTGGATGGCTGATGCAAACGGGTGACCAACGCGCAAGCTGCGCACCATCAGTTCCACCGCATCGGGAAGCTGTTCTTCCACCATATCCATGCGCTTTTTGGCTTTCTTGTTGATCCACATGTAGACGGCGCCAACGCCCATCAGAACACCCAGGGCAATCTGAACCGGCAGTGAGGTGGCGGTGCCAATGCGCAGGCCAAGAAAGGCAACTGCGGACAGCAGGGCCATTACGCCCATCAATGCTTTGGGTGAAAAGGCGATATTGGCTTTTTGTGCTTTGGTCGCCAGAATTGAATAAAGCGGAATGCCGCGCGCCTTTAGGTGTTGGCTGGCCTCTTTACGAAGCTGTTCAAGCACTTGGTCGCGCTGCCCACCTTTTTCCAGCAGGGCAATCCGGCGATTGACCTTGCTGTTAAGCGAGATCGATTTGCCAAAGACAACGAGGTAAATACCTTCGACAAGAAGGAGAACGGCCAGGAAGATCAGGCCATAGATAATTGGTGTTGGGCTGATGATCATGACTTACTCCGCAGCTATGGGTTCATAAATCGACGCAGGAAGCTCAAAGCCCCACTGCTTGAATCGTTCTGCAAAGTTGGATCGCACGCCTGTTGCCGTAAACCGACCGATGATCTTACCATCCGCGGCCAGTCCCAGGCGTTCGTAGCGGAAAATTTCCTGCATCGAGATGACTTCGCCTTCCATCCCGGTCAGTTCCGTAATTGAA
>JAOUMG010000481.1 GCA_029881635.1 Paracoccaceae bacterium
CTGATAGCCTATCGGCGTTGAAAAAGCCGCTGAGGCTGCAAACATGACCGCCACCACCAGCGCACGCGGGTCGATGCCCAATGCCAGCCCCAGTTCAATCGCCACCGGCGTAAAGATCACGCCCACGGCATTGTTCGATACCATCTCGGTCAAGAGCATCGCCATGAAATATACGGTGAAGATTACCATCCTTGGTGGCATTTCCTGCAAGATGGGGCTGACCCAACCTACCAACAGCCGTGCGGCACCCGAATGATCCAGCGCCGCACCGACGGCCAGCATGCCGAAAATCAGCGCCAGTAACTGCCCCTCGACAAAGGTAAATGCTTCGTCCGCATCAATGCAGCGCGCCAATAGCACGACCGCAACCCCGATGACCGCTAACAGCAATATGGGCGCCACACCCAGGCCAGAGAGAATGACAATTGCTGCCAACACGCCAAAGGCAACAGGGGCCTTGCCACGCCGATAGGCTTTGACCGTGGGCCGGGAGACATCGACAAGGTCCATATCCGCGGCCAGCCGCTGAATATCCTCGGACGCACCCTCCAGCAGCAATGTGTCCCCGACGACCACGACCAGATCGTCCAGTTGACGGCCGATATTCTGGTTTCTGCGGTGCACGGCCAGCGTATACACACCGTAGCGGCGGCGCAGACGCATTTCGCCCAAAGACCGCCCGATCATCCGGCAGCCCGGTGAAATCAGCACTTCCACCGTTTCCGTCTGGACGGATGACAGCTTATCGACCAGCCGGATATCCTTGTTATCCTGCATCCCCAGAAGTTCCGACATCTCGGTGCGCAGGACCACCCGATCACCCGCCTGCAACACAACCGGCGCCAGATCCCGGCGCAGGGACGCATCGCCACGCAGCACGTCGATTACCCGCACACCGTTACGGCGGAACAGATCAACCTCCATGACCGGCTGACCGATCAGGTTGGAATCCTCCGGCAGCGCTACTTCGGTAAAAAACTTAAGCTTGCGCCGGTCGCTCAGCAGCCCACCCATCGACTGACGATCAGGCAACAGGTGGCGTCCAATTGTGCCAAGATAGATCATGCCAACCACAACCTGGATCAGGCCCAATGGTGTGATCTCGAAAATCGAAAATGGCTCAATGCCCTTTTGCCGCGCCACCCCGTCGACCAACAGGTTGGTCGAGGTGCCAATCAATGTGAGCGTTCCGCCCAAGATTGCTGCATAGCTTAGCGGTATCAGCAGTTTCGATGCCGAAACCCCGAGTTTGCGCGACAGCGCCACCATGACTGGGATCATCACCACCACAACGGGTGTGTTGTTAAGAAATGCCGAAGCGATCGCGACAAAACCAAACAACATCAGAAGCGTGACGACCGGGCGATGATCCGCATGCGCTTCTGCGGTGCGCGTCAGCCAGTCGAGCGCCCCGGTGCGAACCAGTGCCCCCATGATCAGGAACATTGCAATAATCGTCCAGGGCGCCGGATTTTTCAGAGCGCCCAGAGCGATTTCATAGGGCAGGATGCCTGTGGCCAGAAAGAACGCCGCCCCCGAAATCGCCACGACCTCGGTCGGGTACTGTTCGCGCACGAAAAGCACGAACATGACCACAACGACGCCCAGTGTCAGCAGCGCCTGATGCGTTTCGGAAAGATTGAGGTCAACCATTCACCGCTCCTCGGGTGTCGCGACAGAGGCAAGTGTAGCCTTACGCTGCGGCAAAACAAGCGGGCTGATGTTTCCGGGGCGCGGCTGCACCAGGAAAAGGCCCAGAAAAATCAGCGCCATCGCAGCCCATATCCACAAGGAATAGACTTCACCCAGCAGCAGTATTGACCACACGACACCAAAGCCTGTGACAATATAGGCGGCCTGTGCGGCAAAGACCGACCCTGCCCGGCCTACCAGCCAGACATACCCGGCATAAGCCACCGCATTGGCCACGCCCGACAGAACAAGGGCCCCATCGGCATGATCGAATGGCATGGCAGGAACTGCCCATGTGTCGGTCGCCACCGCAAAAGGTAACGCCAAAACCGCGCTCAGAACCGATGCACCGCACAGCAATTGCAACGGGTCAAGCCCACCGCGCCCAATGCGCCCCAATCCCGCCCCTTCGAGCGCGTAAAAGAAGGCGGCCACCAACGCCAGAGGAATGAATATAGCCATCGCCGGATCGGGCAGGCTCGCCTCGGGCAACGCGATCAGCAAAACGCCGCCAAGACCCAGCAAGATACCCGCGATCCGTGCAGGCGTGGGACGGTCGATCCCGAATGCCACAGCCAGCGGCAATGCCATCATCGGGATCAGCGACATGCAGACTGACATCACCCCGGCAGGCAGATATTCAGCGGCGGTATAGGAGGCGGCACTGGGCAGGATCGTCCCGCACAGGCCCACAAAGACATAGCGCCACAATGCACCCGAATGCAGCGGCAAACGCCGGGTCGAAAACAAGATGATCACCCCCAGGAACAGGACGGCAATCACCGAGCTCCAGAATATGATGCCGAAATTACGGTATCCCCCCAGAATGGCAATCTTGGTCAGCGGGAAGGTCAGCGCCCAGACGGCCCCGACCAGAATGAGCGCACCCAGCAGAGCGAAGCGGTGAGTCACAGCGCAGCTTCTTGTAAACGACCACCAAGGCGGATCATCCGGACCTTGGTGGCCAGACCCGTGCGGTCATCGGTTTCGACATAGACACCAGACAATGTCGCCTCGCCATTGGCCGGGGTGAATCGTTCCTTGCCCATGCCAGTGACAAACCGGCGCATCGGCTCCAGCTTGTCCATGCCGATGACGGAATTATAGTCACCGCACATTCCGGCATCAGACTGAAACGCCGTACCGCCGCCCAGAATCTGTGTGTCGGCTGTCGGCACATGG
>JAOUMG010000482.1 GCA_029881635.1 Paracoccaceae bacterium
GGTGACAGAGCAGTATTTGCAGTCAGCACCTCCAAGCTGGAACAAGGGTTGGGGCGTCAAGACGCTGTTTCAGTACGATCCGAAGTACTGGAAGCTGGGAATCCACCGCCCGAAGATAAAAAACAAATGGCTGGAAACAGGCTTTCCCGGCACGGTGAAATGGCTGAACGGTTCCGGGCTGCCGATGGAGGATTATTTCAAGTTTCGCGGATGGCGGTCTATCGTGCGCACGATCGGCTATGACTGGGCACAGATGAACCACTATGCCGTCAAATCCATCGACAGTTACGCCATCCGCAAGTTCCGGGGAAACGTCAATTTCAAGAAAGATAAATACAATGCCGATTACTGGGCGTTGCAGGACCGCAATGAGGTGCGCGACGATGCAATGCTGCGCTATTCGGTTGAAAGGCGCCGGATATTCGAAGCGCTTCTGAAAGATCCGGTTTTGCATGATCTGCATTTTGCGGCATTGGAACAGGCCGAGGCACGGCTGGCAGAGTTCAAGGGAACCGAAGCCTACCAATCCATGGTGGCAGGATTGAAGGCCGCCAGTACCGTGCCGATCACAGCGGTCGAGGCCAAGCCCCCACAAGCGCGCGATCCGAAAAAGATTGCGGCGTTGATGTCGCGTGTTGAAAAACTGGCCGGTGAAAAGCAAAAGGCTGCACGGCTGGCCGCTGGCGGGTCAGGCGTTGTGCGAGCTGAGTCGCCCTATGTGCCCGAACCGTTACCAATGGCCAATGATGAAAGCCTGATCTGGCATGAAAACCACGGGATCAAGCTGCCGAGCGATCCGAACCTTTTCACGGTGCCAATGCTTTCAATGATCACCGAAGGCAAGTTTGAACGTGGTTTGGCACGGAACCTGCCAAAGATACTTGGCGCCAGCACATCGCATCTGGAACTTGGGGCTGGTTGTGGATTTTTGGCGGCCTATCTTGCTGGAAAGCTGCCGGGCATGAGTCAATTTTTGACCGAGGCTGATCCAAACCTGCGCGACGCGGTTTTGCGTATTTGGGCAAAGAACGGCATTAACCCAGGCCCAGAGCTGGTCCTTTTGGATGGCCAGACGACGGAAACGCTGCCTGCCCTTCTGAAAAAGCTCAAACCAACCAGTCTGGCGTTGGGCGACCCGGACATCGATCCGCAGCATTTGGCTGGCGCAGTGGCCGAGGCAGGTATCGCGCCGCCCAAAGTGCTCTATTTAACCGGGCGCGCACAGGTGAGATTTGAAACGGAGCCACGAGCCTATGAACCACTCTTTGACAGGTGGGGCCTGGGCCAGCGTCTACCGTTTGATTTTATGGTGGCAGTGCCGGTAACGTAAACGGCCAGCCATTGCGGGCTGGCCGTCATGTTCAGATATAATACCGGATCAGATGTCCAGCGTGTTGTCGCGCTCCCACTGGGTGAAATGCGAAGCGTAGGAATTCCATTCCTGATTCTTCAATTTGAGATACGCGGCCGAGAATTCTTCGCCCAGCGCGGCCTTAAGGGATTTGTCCTTGTCAAAAGCACGCAGCGCATCGAGCAGGTTCAATGGCAGCTTGGGCGCGCCTTTGACTGTGTGGCCGTCCTTGTACATGTCAATGTCATAGCGGCGGCCCGGATCGGCATTGGTGCGTACGCCGTCCAGACCTGCGGCAATGATCACCGCCTGCAGTAGATAAGGGTTGGCCGCGCCGTCGGGCAGGCGCAATTCAAACCGTCCGGGACCGGGAACACGGACCATATGGGTACGGTTGTTGCCGGTCCATGTGACGGAATTCGGTGCCCAGGTGGCGCCTGAAATGGTCCGGGGCGCATTGATGCGCTTATAGCTGTTGACTGTCGGGTTGCAGATCGCCGCCAGGGCACTGGCATGTTTCATGATGCCGCCAAGGAAGGCGCGGCCCTTGTCTGAAAGACCGAGTTCCTTGGAATTGTCGGCGAAAACGTTCTTTTTGCCCGACTTGTCCCAGACGGATATATGGGCGTGACAGCCATTGCCGGTCTTTCCCGCCAAGGGTTTGGGCATGAAAGTAGCGCGCAGCCCGTATTCTTCGGCGACCGATTTGGCCATGAACTTGAAGAAACTGTGCTTGTCCGCCGTAGCAAGAGCATCGTCGTATTTCCAGTTCATCTCGAACTGGCCATTCGCATCCTCATGGTCGTTCTGGTAAGGCTCCCACCCCAGTTCCAGCATGTGGTCGCAAATTTCGGATATCACATCGTAGCGGCGCATAACGGCCTGCTGATCGTAGCAGGGCTTTTCTGCTGTGTCGTAATCGTCCGAGATTTCCTTGCCGTCAGGCGAGAGAAGAAAAAACTCGGCTTCGATACCGGTTTTTACGTAGAGCCCTTCCTTTTCGGCTTCGGCGATGACTTTGTTCAAAACATTGCGTGGTGCCTGGGCAACTTCCTTGTCTTCCATCACGCAGTTTGAGGCGAGCCAAGCGACTTCGGGTTTCCAAGGCAGCTGGATGACCGAGGAAGGGTCTGGCACGGCCAGCATGTCGGGGTGTGCAGGTGTCAGGTCAAGCCACGTGGCAAATCCCGCAAATCCAGCACCATCAACCTGCATATCGGCGATAGCCTGCGACGGAACCAGCTTGGCGCGCTGGCCACCGAAAAGGTCGGTATAGGTGATCATGAAGTATTTCACGCCTTTTTCGGCGGCGTATTTTGCCAGATCTTTTGCCATGGTCCGAATTTCCCTGTTGTCCGATTTGTTATGTTTTCCGCCTTAGAACCCCGATTTTCCGGGTATCCAGTTCGTGCCCGCCAAGGGTACCCCTGCCATTGCCGCAGCTTCAAGAGTGAGTGCGCAAAGGTCTTCGGGTTCCAGATTGTGGACATGGTTTTTACCGCAGGCGCGGGCAATCGTCT
>JAOUMG010000483.1 GCA_029881635.1 Paracoccaceae bacterium
AAACCCTCAGAGAATGCGATCTGGATCGGCACAGCACATGTCGCGAGTAATGAAGTCTCGACCAGCTACTATCGGACCCGCGCCGACGCCGAAGCCGCACTTCATCGGACCGTGACCAAGGCCGTAAAATCGGGTGACCGGCTGTTGATCGGCTTTGACTTTCCCTTTGGCTACCCGGTGGGTTTTGCCTCCCGCATCACCGGCCAACCCGGTGCGCTCGCTTTATGGGACTGGATGGCGCGGTCAATTTCTGATGGGCCAAAGAACGACAACTGCCGTTTCGAGACAGCAGCCGCGATCAATGCCTCGCTTCCGGGTATTGGACCATTCTGGGGTCGCCCCCAGAATCTTGACCTGCCGGATTTGCCCGAAAGAGGATCAGAACGCCGTGGTCACCCGTTCGCCGAACGGAGATTGGTCGAAAGCCACATACCGCGTGCGCAAACTGTTTGGAAGCTTTTTACAACCGGTTCTGTCGGGTCGCAGACCCTGCTTGGTCTGCCTGCGCTATCGCGCCTGCGTACGGAATTCCTCGGTCGCGTTGCTGCTTGGCCTTTTGAGTCGGTGGAGGATGCGCCGGTGATCCTGGCAGAAGTCTACCCGTCGCTCCTTGCCAAACAAGTTGCTGAGTTAATACAACTCTCATCCGTCCCGCCGATCAAAGACAAGCTACAGGTACGACTCCTTGCGGCTACTTTGGCGCGCCTCGATCGAGACGGAAACCTCTCGTCGCTATTTAACCCTATGGCACCTGCCGAAACACTCTCTGAAGAAGGTTGGATTTTGGGAGTGGGTCACGAGAAGATCCTTCAGAAAACAGCACAAAACGTCGCGTCGGTCATCCAACCATCAAGGCCTAAGCTTACCCCACCCCGCCTGCGCGATGACTGTTTTGCCATGCCGCAGGGTGTGTCTTGGGTGCCGGTCGATGAGGCGCTAATGCGTCTGAAAACGGCACTTGTGCCGTTGACCGCGGTCGAACAGCTGACAACAGCGGCGGCGGGCGGGCGGATCTTGGCGGCCGATTGCACTGCCCAAAGGTCGAACCCGCCGCGCCCGAATTCGGCGGTCGATGGCTATGGTTTCGCCCATGCGGCAACTGGTGCAGGGGTGCAGCGGCTACCTCTCGTTGCGGGCAGGGCGGCGGCCGGGCAGCCGTATAGTCACCCGGTTCCCGCCGGTTCAGCCATTCGCATCCTGACCGGCGCGATCCTGCCGGACGGTGTCGATACTGTGGTGCTTGAGGAAGACTGTGCCGTAGACAGCACGACAGTTGCCTTTGACGGTCCGGTCAAAGCCCGCGCCAACACGCGCGCGGCGGGGGAAGATGTGGCAAGTGGCGAACGCGCTTTGGGCACCGGGCAAAAGCTGCGCGCGCCCGACCTCGCGCTGCTATCCGCCCTTGGGATCAGCGAGGTGAAGGTCTACCGCCCGCTGCGCGTCGGGGTTCTGTCAACTGGCGATGAAATCATCGGTGATCCCGGCAGGCAGGCAGAACCGCATCAGATTTATGACGCCAACCGCCCAATGCTGCTGGCGCTGGTCAAGAACTGGGGATGCTTGCCGGTCGATCTTGGCCATGTGCGTGATGACCCCGGGCTGATCAGCCAGGCTTTTGACCATGGTATTGCCAAGGCGGATGTGATCCTGACTTCCGGCGGTGCTTCGGCGGGTGACGAAGATCACGTCTCAACTCTGCTGCGGAACCATGGAGCGTTGTCCAGCTGGCGTATCGCGATGAAACCGGGCCGTCCGCTGGCGCTTGCCCTGTGGAACGGTGTTCCGGTCTTCGGCCTGCCGGGAAACCCGGTCGCGGCCCTTGTCTGTGCGCTGATTTTTGCGCGGCCCGCCCTGTCGCTGATGGCGGGATCGGGTTGGGTTGAGCCGCTGGGTTTCAATGTACCCGCCGCATTTTCGAAATCCAAAAAAGCAGGGCGTCGCGAATACCTGAGGGCAAGGCTGACACCCGAAGGGCATGCAGAGGTTTTTGCATCTGAGGGATCAGGACGAATCAGCGGGTTGTCATGGGCCACCGGACTGGTCGAACTGCCGGATGAGGCGGTGGAAATCACCCCCGGCCTTCCCGTTCGGTTCCTGCCCTACGCAGGATTCGGGATAACAGGCTGACCGCGCCGGATCAGATAGATCTGCGTGCCGCCTTCGCCGCCCGAAGAAATCAGTTCATGTCCAGCCTCTGCGCAGAAATGCGGCACATCGACTACTGCCGCCGGGTCGGTCGTGATAAGGCGCAGCACCTCACCCATCCCCATGCCCTTCAGACGCTTGCGCGCCTTAAGCACCGGCAAGGGGCACAAAAGCCCCGTCGCGTCAATTTCCTGATCCCAGTTCATGGCGCATCAGATACGCAAAGCGCCGCACCTTGTCTATTGATCATGGTTCATCCATAAGAAGTATTACCACTGGAATTCTGTGATTTTGATAGAATTTACCTATCAATTGACGGGATTGCGGAATTGATTGCGAGGGTCGGCTTTGCGACAAGCCAGCCCAGATGACCTGTCGCCCTGCTGGCGACCAATACGGATGGGCTTAGGATGGCACTGGACGATCAGGACGGCGTTTGGAAATCAGGCAAGGGCAAGGGCCGAAAAACGCCCAAGGGCCGCCAGTTGAACGATTCTGCAATCGCCGAGATCAAAGCGCTGTTGGGCACCCGCCCCCGCCGCCGCGATCTTTTGATCGAGTTCCTGCACCTTATTCAGGATGCCTATGGGCACCAGTCCGCTGCGCATCTGCGTGCTTTGGCCGAAGAAATGCGGCTGTCGATGGCTGAAATCTGGGAGGTCGCAACATTCTACGCCCATTTCGACCCGATCCGCGAAGATGAAACGCCGCCCCCCGA
>JAOUMG010000484.1 GCA_029881635.1 Paracoccaceae bacterium
GGTAGCAAGGTCGCCGGGCCGACGCCCCCGAACCGCATCGGTCGCGTTCGGGCACCCCCCTGCAGGCGAAAAGATCAGCGCGCCGTCTTCGTAGTCCAGTTCGCGTTCGGGGTTGGCCGCACGCATGCGGATCGACATTGGCGCGGTGCTGAGGGCTGCGGCCACGATATCGCGGCCCACAAACACCATTTCCGTATCTTCATCGACCCTCGCACCTGCGGTAGCGAAAATCGCCCGCGCCTCGGGCAGCAAGATCCGCAGACCCAGATCCTCCAGCACCTTCAGGGCCATGTCATGGATCGCGGCCACCGCATCGTCCGACAGCACTTTTTGCGGCTCGAACGGTTGGCGCAGGGTGCGGTAATTCACCACACGTGCCGGGGCGGCACTGCGGCGCGCCTCGCGGCCCCGGCGGATCTGAGGTTCGGTCATCCGGTTTGTCCCTTGCATCTCTGCGACGCCATCAAAAGCCGGATCGGCCCCCTTTGTCGAGGCCAAGTAGCTGAGGCATCAAAAATGACCGTTTGGCGCCCGCAAAAAACACCCTGAAAAAGGACCCGGATTCTCGTCAAGTCCGCGAGTTAAACCCTTTTTTGCAGGCAAAGGCTTGCCGTTCTACCCCCATTCGCTGCGCGGGGTGCGAAATGGTTGGAAGCGGACGAAGCAGACCATCGACAGCGGCCACTGGAAACGTCTTTGGAGCTTCAGGCTTCGAACCGCAACTCAATGTCTTCAAGTGGAATACCCTGAACCTTCGTTGTCCAGGTCTGACCCGCCCCAGCAGGCATCGCGAGGGTGAGCGTCCCTGTCGAAACGAGTTCACCGGCACCGAGGGGCGGATTGTGCGGATCGTCAGCCAGCAGCTCTACGAGATGATGGAGCGCACGAAGCGGGCTGCCGAGAACCACTTCGCCTCCGCCGGTCTGGATTGGTCTTCCGTCGCAGGAGAGTTCCGCTTCGAACGAAGAGAGCTCCGACAACCAGTTCTCCCATCTCGGCGCGACTTTGTGACGGTTGCCGATGAGAAGCGCGCCGTGCAGTGCGTTGGCCGCGATCGTATCGGCCGGGGCGAATTTCCAACCGGGGAAGATCGACTGGACGACCTCGTAGCCGAGCGATATCCAGTCAATGCATTTGATCAGTTCCTCTTCGTTCATCTCCGGATGCGGCGCCGTGCCGAGGCCGAAGATAATCTCGGGTTCAATCCGAGGTTCGGCGAAGTCCGACACTTTCTGCGTCGGAGTGTCCGCCAGTTCAAAAGTCGTCCGGTTGGTGCAGTAGCCCCAGATCGGAGCACGCACACCGTATTCGTCCCACATGTCACGGTTGGTGAATCCGATTTTGCGACCTGTAATGCTTTCTCCTCGCGCTTCGAATCTCGAGCGGAGGCATCGCGTCACACCATACGCGTCCGGTATGCCCAAACCTGATGCCGAATTCGAAAGGAGAGGCACCTGCCTGTGGTCACTCAGTGCGGCCAATACGATGTCGGCTGCGATCTCTTTCATCCCATTCGTGCCCCCTGAACGCCTTCAGAAGACCTTAACATACGACTACGGACCTACAGAGATAAATTAGGCGGTTCGCGCCTTGGCGAATGTCACCGATGGGCTCAAAGCCGCCGTTATCGGCGCACAGCACAATGGCCCGCCGCGGTTCCGCAGGTAAAACCTGCTGCCACAAAGGAAAATCGTTGCGGCACTATTTACCAAGGACAGGCAAATAGCGCCACGGCTGGTCACACCCACCCTTGTGCCCGACACGATAGAGCCTTTTCGACGCGGTGGTTTTCCCGTAAACCGCCCGGGACAAACGACCGGAGCCGGCATGACCCTTTCTATTGTCGAAAGATGCGAGGCCAATGGCCTGAGGATGACCGAACAGCGCCGGGTTATCGCCCGCGTGCTTGAAGCCGCCGACGATCATCCTGATGTCGAGGTGCTTTATGCCCGCGCCTGCGCCGTCGATCCGAAAATCTCGCTGGCGACAGTTTACCGGACCGTGAAACTTTTTGATGAGGCGGGCATTCTCGACAAACTGGAATTCGGTGATGGGCGCGCACGCTACGAAGATGCCGAGCGGGAACATCATGATCATCTGATCGACCTGACCACAGGGGCGGTCATCGAGTTCGTCGATGAGGAGATCGAGGAACTGCAACAGCGCATCGCCCGCAAACTTGGCTATCGCCTGAAAGGACATCGGCTGGAACTGTTCGGGGTGCCACTGAAGTCAAAGGACCGCTGATTTGGGCAATGCGCGTGGCGCGGTGCTGATGATTCTGGCCATGGCCGGTTTCGCCGTCGAAGATATGTTCATCAAGCTGATGGCAGGGGCGCTGCCTGTGGGCCAGATCCTGATCCTGATCGGGGCGGGCGGAGCCGTGATCTTTGGCGGCTGGGCCATGGCCCACGGCCAGGCCCCGATCACCACTTCCATGTTGCGCGGGGCGTCAGGGTGGCGCGCCCTGTTCGAAGGTATTGCCTCAATCGGATTTGTGACGGCACTAACACTTGTACCATTGTCAGTTGTGACCATGATCACTCAGGTCAACCCGCTTTTGGTAACGCTTGTTGCCGCAGTCGTTTTCGGTGAAACCGTCGGCTGGCGCCGTTGGTCGGCCATCTGCGTCGGTCTTGTAGGGGTGCTGATCGTACTGCGCCCTTTTGGCGAAGGGTTCGAAGCCGCGACACTTTTCGCCGTCATGGGGGTTCTGGCCCAGACCGGGCGCGATCTGGCGACGCGCCGCGTAACGGCAAGCATCAGCACCGCCCAGATTTCAACCTTGGGATTCCTGTCGGGCATTCCGGCGGGTATGGTCGCGCTGCTCGTCAGCGGACAGCACCTGGTGATGCCCGATG
>JAOUMG010000023.1 GCA_029881635.1 Paracoccaceae bacterium
GAAATGGAAACTTCCGCCGCGCTCGGCTTTGGCTTTCGCTGCGGGTTCCTCGGGCTTTTGCACCTTGAGGTGATCCGCGACCGGCTGGAACGTGAGTATGACCTTGATCTGATCACCACCGCCCCTTCGGTGGTTTTCCACCTGCACATGCGTGACGGCACCGTGCGCGAACTCCACAACCCCGCCGACATGCCCGACCTGACGCATGTGGACCATATTGAAGAGCCGCGCATCAAGGCCACGATCATGGTCCCCGACGACTATTTGGGCGATGTGCTGAAGCTTTGCCAGGACCGGCGCGGCATCCAGATGGACCTGACCTATGCCGGCAGCCGCGCCATGGTCGTCTATGACCTGCCGCTGGCCGAAGTGGTTTTCGACTTCTACGACCGCCTCAAATCAGTGACCAAGGGCTATGCCAGCTTCGATTACCAGATGATGGGCTACCGCGAGGATTTTCTGGTCAAGATGTCGATCCTCGTCAATGAGGAACCCGTCGATGCGCTGTCGATCATGGTCCACCGCGACCGGGCCGAGGCGCGCGGCCGCGTCATGGTCGAAAAGCTGAAGGAACTGATCCCGCGCCACATGTTCAAGATCCCCATCCAGGCCGCCATCGGCGCCCGCGTCATCGCCCGCGAAACGCTCTCGGCCATGCGCAAGGACGTGACTGCCAAATGCTACGGCGGCGACATGACGCGGAAGAAGAAGCTCTTGGAAAAGCAGAAAGCTGGTAAGAAGAAGATGCGCCAGTTTGGCAAGGTGGAGATTCCGCAGAGCGCGTTTATTAACGCTCTGAAAATGGACAGCTAAGCTGTCCGTTTTCAGGAGCGGGTGGGCGAAAGCGATTGGCGAAGCCAAACGCGTGCTCACGCGGTGGGGGTGGGGCATTGGCTGTGCTGAAGATGGATGGGTGAGGCGCGGCCCCGGCCTTGGCCGGGGAGAAAACGCTCCAGTGAAGCGTTTTCAGTGCTGAACGCCCGCGAAAGCCTTCGCGGGCTGGCCCTGCACCGCTTTCTTCGGGGTGACAACTAGGATACCATACAGTTGGAGCGGGTAGGCGGGTTAGAGGTAGACCGCTCAATATCCAATCGGCGGGCGTCTACTAGACAGGTTGGAAGCGTGGCTACGGTTTCTAAATTTCCCTATAGTGTTCAGTTTCTAGATTTAGCGAGTTATTCCGTAGACGTAATGAATATTGAGAGATCAAATGCGTTAACTTTTCACACACAACACGTGTCAACTTTTACGCCGACTAGCATGATGTTTTTGGCAGAAACTTGCAGGCATCGATCACGAATTTTTTCTGAAGAGAAAATTTCTTATATAGGATTAAGACGGCATAGTTACGCAAACAACTTGGGGTTTTCGGAAGCATTAAACCTAAAGGGAAATCCGTTTCCCCAAGGGGCATTTGGTGGAAAAAACTACTTTCCGTTGAGTCGTCTGGAGCGTGGTGATCTAGAGAATTTGGTGTCTAAGAGCGGAATAGAGATTGGTGATGCGATCCAAGAAAAATGTAACGAAATTGCCCATGTGGTTTCGCAACGAAAATCACCCGCGCTGGAGAAGGTTTTGGCTGACTCTTTTCGGGAGATATTTAGGAACGTTTTTGAACACGCTTGCGTGGATCGCGCAGCGTTTTGCGCGCAGTATTGGCCCTCGAGAGATCTAGTTGAGATATGTATTTCTGACAGAGGTGTCGGTTTTTCCAAGTCATTAAGCAACGATTCGGATTTTTCCGGACTCTCTGATCGAGAGGCGCTTATGTTCAGTATAATGCCGGGTGTTTCAGGAAAGGCAAGGAAGCATAAAAAGAAAAAGAGTCATCAGAAATCCGTTTGGGACAATTCTGGATTTGGGCTTTATTTTGCATCTCAGCTCGCAGGAAAGTTCGGGTGGTTTGGAGTTGCCTCAGGAAAGCACGCCATTTTTGTTGAAAATGGTGGAAAGTTACGCCACACTCCTGCGAATATTGAAGGGTCAATTGTATCAATTCGATTGAAGCTTAATAGTGTTGAAGTTCTCGAACAAGAAATCTATCAGATTGGGAAGAAAGCGGCTAAGGTAAAGCAGACAATCGGAGTTAGGAATTTGACGCCTAGGAGTGTGGAATCATTTTTGGCACACGAATGGGTAAGTGATCGAGACTGAGCAGCCTGTGGGTTCAGAACCCACCCTACACGCTCTCCCGCCCGATTTGACCCGCAACAAACCGTGCCGCGCCTGCCGCCCGGCTGCGCTGACTATGTAGGGGTTTCAACCGCACCTGTTCTTCAGCCGCCTAACGCGCGGCGATGGAGATGCGCGCCCAAACGGGATCAGGTCTGCGCTTTCCAAGATCCTTTGTATTCTTTCACGATACCTTCATTGTCTACCTTGAGCATCGCTGTGGTGCCGGTTTCCGTGTTCTCGCATTCATATCTATCCGAAGCGGTGCGGCGATAAACCAGCCGGAGCGGTATCAACTGTTCGCTTTCCAGATCGAGCCTTGCCGCCAAAACCTCGGCTTTTTCCCCAACGCCGAGCTTCAAGCGACGGATGGGCAAAGTCATCGTTGCCGGCGTGAAACCGAAATCGATATCCTTGGCACCGCTGACTGCGGGTACAGGCACCCCATTCAACGTCCAGGTGTCATCGGTCCCGCGATGAACGAATATGCGGGATTTCGCCCCAATGCGCGCGCGCCGCGTCGTTCCGTCGCCGCGGGCACGAACGCGGTACCGCAGCACATTCCACGCGGCGTCTGTCGCCGACCCATCGATCAGATATCCGCCCTCGGCATTTGCAAAGCGGCATGCGTCATTGCCTCCACCGCCCTGCCTGACCCAAAGCACTGCATGTGTCCCTGCTATCATTGTCGATCTCCTTGGCTGGCGGCATGTTAACACAAAAAACCGCCAGGCTAGTCGAGCGGTTTTGATGCCTGTGCAAGGGCGGGCGGTCCGCTCAGCCATCCTGTGCGGGCAGGTGGGCGTTTTTCGGCGTCAAATGTCCTGATCAGGATTGCGGTTTGACGATGAGTTGCTGGTCATCCCTTGACCCCGGAACATGTATGAAATACGTCATGCTTCGCTGAGCGGGCGTTGTGTAATGGTAAGACCTCAGCCTTCCAAGCTGATGACGCGGGTTCGATTCCCGCCGCCCGCTCCATCAAGCCTCTTCATTGCTGAACGCCAAAGAATGCAGCGATAGCTGCAAAAAACCAAAGCGCTGATCCATGCGAGGGGTGACCCCGCAATAGGATCAGCCGCCTGCATTGCTACCAGCCTTAGCTGTCGGTCGATGCCTTGCCGCGTGGCACGGCGCGCAAAAGGAAGTCAGGGACATGATCGCCCATTCCGACGACAGGACCGGATGTGTCGCCACGCCTGTCGTGTTTGGGCGCGCGGCTGCGCGGTTTTTCTTTTGCAGGCCGTTCGTGCTGATTGTCTGGCTTCGGCTCGACGGCGGCCGATTCCACGATGCGCTCTTGCGCAACGACGGGATTTTCCTGGGCCGGGCTGGGCTTTTCTTCACGGGTGCGCGAACGCGATGAACTGCGTGCAGGTCGTTCGGCCTTCTTGCGCTCGTCCGTTTTTCGCGCGGGGCGCTGCGACGCTTCGGAAACGGCAAAGCTCTCAGGCGCAGCGACGCGGGGAAGCGGTTTTTTCAGCAGCGCCTCGATCGCGTCCAGGTATTTCTGATCGGCAGGTGTGGAAAGGGTGATCGCACAACCCTTTCGGCCAGCGCGCCCGGTGCGCCCGATGCGGTGGACGTAATCTTCGGCATGCGAGGGCACGTCAAAATTGAAGACGTGCGAGACCGCGGGGATATCGAGTCCGCGCGCAGCCACATCCGACGCCACAAGAAAGCGCAAAGTTCCATCGCGAAAACCGTCCAGTGTTCGTGTCCGCTGGCTCTGATCCAGATCGCCGTGAATGGGTGCCGCATCTAACCCATGGGATTTCAGCGACTTGGCCAGAATATCCACTTCTGTCTTGCGGTTGCAAAAGAGGATGGCGTTGGTGCAGGCGTCACCCTCGGCCTTGATTATGGCGCGAAGGAGTTCACGCTTTTGCTTTGCGGACTGATCGCGGCGCGTTGGCGTGATTTCGATAAGACGTTGTTCGATTGTTTCCGATGCCGTTGCCTGACGGGCCACTTCGACGCGGGCGGGAGCATGGAGGAAAGTGTTGGTGATACGCTCAATCTCAGGCGCCATGGTGGCGGAAAAGAACAGCGTCTGGCGGGTGAAGGGTGTTAGCTGGAAAATACGCTCGATATCGGGGATGAAGCCCATGTCCAGCATGCGGTCCGCTTCGTCGACGACCATGATCTGCACGCCGGTAAGCAGCAATTTACCGCGTTCGAAATGATCGAGCAGCCGACCCGGCGTGGCAATCAGCACGTCAACACCGCGATCGATCAGCTTGTCTTGCTCACCAAAGGAAACGCCGCCGATCAGCAGCGCCTTGGTCAATTTGGTATACTTGGCGTAATTGTCGAAATTCTCGGCCACCTGCGCGGCCAGTTCCCGCGTCGGAGCGAGCACGAGCGAGCGTGGCATGCGCGCACGGGCGCGACCACGACCCAGAAGGGTGATCATCGGCAGTACGAAACTGGCCGTCTTGCCGGTGCCGGTCTGGGCGATGCCCAGAACATCCTTACCTTCAAGCGCAGGCGGTATGGCACCTGCCTGGATGGGTGTGGGGGTTTCATAGCCGGTATCGGCAATGGCTTGCAGGACCTTGGGGTCCAGTTTCAGGTCGGAAAACTTTGTCATGTACGTCCATAATTTTGCGGCTTCAGGCCGCAAGGAAAAAGGGACGCTATATTCCGGGCGTCCCGGCGAGGCCCGCCGAATGCGGGCTGATTGGGCCTACTGCATATGCGCGCTGCCGTCAACGCGTAGTGCATTCTGCCTAAAGCTCCGGCCCCAAAAGCGTCTCGCCCGCGTTGGGACGCGGGCGAGACATTGGTTTGGGTGTATTTGGGTGTATGTTTGGATGTTAGTTTATTTGACGGTTGAATCTATGGCAGTTCCTTTCGTGTTGGCTGCGGTGAATGCACATCATGGCGCTTGTTCTTAAGGCCAGTCATATTCCGCCCCCTGCATTGGCGTGCATGACGACCGGTCCGTTGGAAAGCATTCCTCCAAACTGATCGCGGACGCCGATGCCGGACCGCGGTGCCACATTATGTGTGATCTTTATGGAACTGACGGGATATGCGCCCTGTTCAGTTTTTTGATAGCGGGCCAACTGGGGCAGAACGTTTATACTGCTTTCGACAGATGCGAAATTCAACGAAGCGGATGTCTGCTCGGCAAAAGATGTTGGGCTGTATTCCAACTGGTGGGGCAGGGTTGTGGCAATGTCGAATTGGGCTGAATGACCCGGTCCTGCCGAGACCAGAACGGCTGCCACCGCCAGGATTTTGATCGGAACATTCATTGTGGCAGCCTCAGAATTGTTGTTCACATTGCGTTAATACTCGGGCCAAATGAGACAATTTTGAGGCAAACCGCCGGTTTTTGCTTTCGTGGAGACAGAAAGACAATTCCGAGAATACTATTTCTGGTTGCGCGACAATCGGCGTGTTTTTCGGCCTTAAGTTGATCAAAAAGTCAAGATACTCGTCTGAAAAGACACTCGGCTTGCTCAAAGCCCGGCAATTAGGCGGGATTAAATGGATCTGATTCGGGTGGATTGGTGAATATGTGGCATCCACTGTTTCGTTTCCCATGAAAGCGGAATGGCGCTGTCAGTGCCGAACATGTTGTGCGACAATTGCCAGAAGGGGGCGCCAGCGTTAGCGTTACCGCCGACCTAAGAGCTGTGAGAAACGCGTGGGATTGCCGATCTATGTTATTAACCTCGCCCGGGCGCCAGAAAGGCTGGCGAGCATTGGCGGCCAGCTTGACCGGTTGGATTTACCATGGCAGCGAATAGAAGCCATTGATCGGCAGTCCGTTTGTGAAAGCTCTGCCCGGGAAGCTTTCGGGTCAGGGCGGTTGTCACGGGATTTTCCAGCGACTTTGGGCGATATCTGTTGTTCGCTAACGCATAGGTATGTCTGGGAGTTGCTGCTGGAAAGCGGTGCAGAGGCGGCGATCGTGCTGGAGGATGACGCGATTTTGTCAGATGCCTTCCGTGTCCTTGCCGCGGGTGATCTGCATGGTCTGCTAACACGTCATCAGTTAGGGGTTCTAAAGCTTGAACACTGGCCAGGCCCCCAACAAAGTCGCCGCTTTCCCTTGGGTGAGCCGCTGGGAAATTTAACAGGGGCGGCTGCAAGCGCCATTTACCTTCTGCGATCTTCGTTTCTGGGAACCTGCGCCTATGTCATTTCGGCAGAGGCCGCGCGGACGGTGCTGGGCCGGTTTCCACAGATGCTGGTGCCGGTGGACCACTACCTGTTCGGCGACGCCACTGGGATGGGTTTCGACCTTATTCGCCCGGGCTTTCTTAACCCTGCACCTGTGTTGCATGGGGTGGAGGAATTCGGATCGGATATACGGGCGGGCCGAGAGGCCGAAGCACTTTCAAAAACGTTCTCGCGCCGTATGCGCGATTATTGCGCCCGTCGCCGGCGCGCGCGAGAACTCAGGCGAAACGAGGCTGAACAGGTGAAAATGAGGTTTTCCGGGTGACCTGACCGTTCAGACCATCATTTCCTTTGTTGCCGTCAGTTTCAGCGATGGATAGTCGCGCTCGATCCGGTCGATATCCCATTGAAGACGGGTCAAAAAGACCGTGTCGCCATCGTTGTCGATTGCGATATGACCCTTGTTGATACTGACGAATTTTTCGACTTCTGGCTTTGGGCCGTTGACCCAACGGGCAGAAGTGAATTGCGAAGATTCAAAGCGGACGGGCAGGGAATACTCAATCTCGATACGACTGGCCAGCACGTCGAATTGCAGCGGGCCGACGACCCCGACAATGAATCCCGATCCGATGGCAGGCTTGAAGACCTTGGCCGCACCCTCTTCGGCAAACTGCATCAGGGCTTTTTCCAGATGTTTGGCTTTCAGCGGGTCGCCCGCCCGCACAGTCTGCAACAGTTCCGGCGCAAATGACGGAATGCCCGTGAAGCGTAAGGCTTCGCCTTCGGTCAATGCATCACCGATCCGAAGTTGCCCGTGATTGGGAATGCCGATGATGTCGCCTGCCCATGCCTCTTCGGCCAGTTCCCTGTCTGCCGCCAGAAAAAGAACCGGGTTGGAAATGGCCATCGATTTCTTTGAACGCACATGCAGCAGTTTCATGCCACGGGTGAAATGGCCTGATGCAAGCCGCACGAAAGCCACGCGGTCGCGGTGCTTGGGGTCCATGTTGGCCTGAACCTTGAAGACAAAACCGGTTACCTTGGGTTCCTCGGGTGCGATGACCCTTTCGTTGGCGCGTTGTGGCTGTGGTTCTGGCCCATAGTCACCAATGCCGGTCATCAGTTCCTTGACCCCGAATGAGTTGATCGCAGAACCAAACCAGATCGGTGTCATATGCCCTTCCAGAACGGATTGGCGGTTGAAGGCGGGTAGTAGTTCACGTGCCATTTCAACCTCTTCGCGAAGCTTTGCAAGAAGGTCGGCAGGCACATGATCCGCAAGTTTGGGGTCGTTCAGCCCGTTGATCTTGATGGATTCAGCAACACGGTTCCTGTCGGCCCGGTCCATCAGTTCCAGCCGGTCGTGCAGGATGTCATAGCAACCAAGGAAATCGCGTCCCTGTCCGATGGGCCAGCTGGCTGGGGTCACGTCGATGGCAAGGTTTTCCTGAATCTCGTCGATAATCTCAAAGGTGTCGCGGCTTTCACGGTCCATCTTATTGCAGAACGTCAGGATCGGAAGATCGCGCAGACGGCAAACTTCAAACAGTTTCCGCGTCTGGCTTTCCACGCCCTTTGCCCCGTCAATAACCATGACAGCGGCATCAACCGCCGTGAGCGTCCGGTAAGTGTCCTCGGAGAAATCCGAGTGGCCGGGGGTGTCAACCAGATTGAAGAGATAGGGACCAAACTCAAAGGACATGGCCGAGGCGGAAACGGATATGCCCCGATCCTGTTCCAGTTTCATGAAATCCGACCGTGTACGCCGTGCCTCACCCTTGGCCCGGACTTGCCCGGCCATCTGGATGGCGCCGCCGAACAGCAGGAATTTTTCGGTCAAGGTGGTCTTGCCGGCGTCGGGATGCGAGATGATCGCAAAGGTCCGGCGGCGGGCAATCTGGGGCGGCAATGGTGGTCGATTGGTCATGATGCGCCCCTATAAGGCGGACGCGCGGCAAGAGCAATCGCGCGTATCCCTGTAGACAACTCGGCTTGTCAGTACGGGCCGTGACCTGTGGGAAACACGACAATGTTGCTCAGCTGCGTTTGCCGCGTTTGAAAATCCCCTCACGGCTGGCGGCATCAAGCTCCTCGCGCCGCGCTTCGGTGCCAAAATGTTGTAGCTGCGAAAGTCCGGGAAAGCGGGTTTTGATGTCTTCCGCCAGCTCCTCCGGTAAAAGGTTGACCGTCGTCTGATTGACCATCAGGCTTTCAGCAGGGATGCCTTCGGCATAGATGATTTCGTGTTGATCGAAAAGCAGGCTGTAGTAATCGACAAATCCACCTTCCCGGCGAAAAACAACGTTATCGTCGACCAGATATCTTGCTTGGGCAAGCAGCTCTGCAGTGCCACCAAGTCGCTGCTGTCCGCGTTGGTAGATGAATATCCGGTGATGCGGGCTGACAACCAGATCGCCCAGATTGCCCAAGGTGCCTGCGCTGATCACCACCGGCGCGAATGACCCTTTGGCGCGCAGGGTTGCCTTGCCGATCCATCGGATCGGTTGCGGTCCATGATCGCGCGTCAATACCTGATCGCCGGGTTGCAATGCTTCGATCGCAGTCTGGGCGCCACCGGGTAGGGTGACCATTGTACCTGAGGCAAAGGATGCGTGGATAATGTCAGCGATGCGGATATCGCTGAAATCAGTTTGCGCGGCCAAAAGCGTGTAGTCGACCCGCGCTACCATCGGCGACAGGGGCATCGCGAAATCCGCCCCGCTTTCTTCATGGCGAACGAACAAAATATCCAGTTTGTCGCCGTCAGGCGCCATGAGCGTCAGAAGCGACAGCAGTTCAAGCCGATCGCCCGGCATTCCAATGTCGGACCCATCCGCCAGAATCTGGCAGCGTTCTTCATGTCTGGCGGGGAGGAGCAAGAGTGAGAGAGAGCTGGCTTGCGGGTCCAGACGGTAGACATCGCCGATTTCGCAATCTTCGGCGGCGGCAATCGTATCGCCCAGATTGGCGCCGCTTGCCACACGAATTGCAGCAGCGTCATAGGCATGCGCCGAATGCGCGGGCAACGACTGTTGGGACATCTGGAACCTGGTACTAACCTGCAGGCGCGTGGAACCCGCAGCGCTCGGCATATCAAAGCGGCGCGGTACCCGTCAATGTTGCTCGCCAAGGCGTCCCGCAGCAGTTGGGGCTGGTGTTGCCCCGCTTTGGGCGATCCAGTTCAATACTGCGATGGCCTCGGGTCTCGCGGCGCCGCCATCGCGCAGTGACATGAAATAGCCGCGGTCCGATGCCGCCGACAGATGCGTCAACCTCACCAGCGCACCTGAATCGAGAAAAGTATCCAGCAAGCCGGACCAGCAAAGGCAAATGCCCTGTCCGGCAAGGGCCGCATTTATGACCATGGCATAGGCGTTGAAATCGATGAACTGGGCGGCAGGTGGCATCGGCCTGCCGATGGCGTCGAACCAACTGGGCCAATCGTACCAGTAGCGCCGCGATCCTTCCATCGTCAGCAGCGCCTTGTTGCTGAATTCGTCAGGTGTCAGTGGCGTTTGGATGCGCGACAGATAAAGCGGACTGGCCGCGGGAAAAACTTCTTCGCCAAGGATCTTGATCTCTTGCTGGGCGGATGGATCTTGCGCGCCGAACCGGACGGTTACATCGCCGATGCGCCCGGGTTCACCATGCTCCATGCTTATGATACGTATGATGGTACCTGGGCAGGCCTCCTGCAATTGCCCAAGCCGTGGGATCAGCCAGAAGGCGACAAAACCAGACGGGCCGGACACAGTGACCACACGTCCCTTTGCCGCGCGTCTGATCCGGTCTGTCGCCGTCTCGATCAGATCAAACCCGCTGCGCAATGCCGTAGCCAATTCTCTTCCTGAATCAGTCAGTTGTACTGGCTTATGGCTCCGGTCGAACAACGCGCAGCCAAGATCTGCCTCCAGCTGGGCGATGCGTCGGCTGATGGCGGGCTGTGACACATTCAGCGACCTTGCCGCCCCAGTCAGCGTGCCATTCCTGACAGCCGCGTAAAAGGCCGTCAGCCCTGAGAAAGCAGGAAGCCGGGAACTCATCATAACCTCAGCGTATAATCCAATAAGTTTTTTGAGCATTGCCCAATATAGGTGAACTGCGCAAGAGTGATCGTGCAAACACTGATCTGGAGTCTTTGAAGATGCCCACATTTGCCCATATCCCGGATGCGACCGTGCCCCATATGATTGGTGCCGAAACTGCCGCGACGGCTGCCAATGCCCCGTCGGCTGTGCCGGGTGTGGGTTTTGCTATCGACAGTGCAGCCTTGGCTGTTGAGGGCGGAACAGACCCCGCATTTGGGACGGTCACCTGGAAAACGCTCATCTCTGGCGATCGGACTCCCACCAGTGAGTTCGTACTGGGCATGGCCGAGTTCGAAGCCCATGGCACGCTGCATCCCCACCGACATGTACCTGCGGAATTCTATATCGGTATGTCCGGCAACGGAGTGGTGACGATAGATGGCGTTGCGCATTCAATCGCGGCAGGTGTTGCGATCTATGTTCCGGGCAATGCTGAACACGGCGTTGTGGCAGGGCCGGAAGGTCTGCGTTTCGCCTATGGTTTTGCCGAAGCTTCCTTCGCGGGAATT
>JAOUMG010000485.1 GCA_029881635.1 Paracoccaceae bacterium
CGGTGCGCGCTGGACCACTGCGCTTTGCGGTGCCAACGAGCTACCAGGAGGACAGGCAAAAGGGCCGCGCGTCTATACGCCTGACGATCTTGCCAACGGTGTGGTTCCCAAAGGACCCGTCGCGGTATTCGATTTCGACAACTACTACTTGGGTTCGGCAGTTGCCGAGGATCTGGCCAGCAAAGCGCTTGACGTGACCTATGTCACAACCGCTGGCGCAGCGGGGGCATGGAGTTTTATGACCAACGAACAGCCCGGCATTCATCAGGCGTTGGCCAAGTGTGGGGTCGCCCTCAGAACACTGGAAATCGTCACAGGGTTTGACGGGAAAACACTTGATCTGGCGCAGATTTTTTCTGGAGAGCCGCGTGAATTGACCATGCGGTCGCTCGTGATCGTCGGCCAACGTGCGGGCGGGTCGGCGCTATATGACCGATTGGCGGCGACCGATCTGGCAAAAGCCGGGATCAGATCGCTTAGCGTGACCGGCGACGCCAACGCACCCGGCGCCATTGCCCACGCGGTCTATCAGGGCCATAAAACAGCGCGGGAAACCGGGATAGATGGCAATGCGGTCGTGCGCAGGGACGGGCCGTTTGTGTCAGCGGAGGCGGATTTGAGTGCCAGTCCCCAGGCCGTACGATGAGTGGCCGCAATCCCGGTCGGCGCCGTACACCGCGCGATACCGACACGCTGACCCAGCCGGATTTCCGTCAAGTGCCGCGCCGCTATGCGCCGATCGAAGTTTTGAGCAGCGACCATGTTCAGGCGATCCACGAAGCTGCGCTGACAGTTCTGGCCGAGATTGGCATGAAGGTATTGCATGCCCCCGCCCGCGCCCTTTTCGCCGGTGCTGGTGCCGAGATACGGGGTGATATGGTGCACCTCGACCCCGGATTGATTGCCGAACGGTTGGCGACAGTTCCACCCGACTTCACACTGGAAGCGAGAAACCCGTCCCATAACCTCAAGGTCGGCGGCGACAACATGATCTATGCATCGGTCGGCGGCCCCGCCTATGTCATGGACAATGACCGCGGCCGCCGTGACGGTACCTTTGCCGAAATGTGCGACTACCTCCGGCTGGTTCAGTCCCTGAACGTTCTGCATCAGGAAGGCGGCGGACCGTTCGAGCCGCTCGATCTGCCTGCCAACACCCGGCACCTTGATATCTATCAAGCCCAGATCACGTTGATGGACAAGAACTGGCAGACCCAGACCCTGGGACATGCGCGAACCATGGACGGGATCGAAATGGCTGCGATTGCCATGGGAACGACGCCGGAAGGGCTGATGGGGCGCCCAACGTTGCTTGGCATTATCAACACCAACTCTCCTCTGCAGCTGGATGTGCCGATGGCCGAAGGGCTTATCACCATGGCCAAATATGGTCAGGTTCTGGCCATCACGCCTTTTACGCTTGCCGGTGCAATGAGCCCGGTAACCATTGCGGGGGCATTGACGCAGCAGCATGCCGAGGCATTGGCCGGGATTGTCCTGACACAGATCGTCCGGCCCGGTGTTCCGGTGATGTATGGCGGTTTCACTTCCAATGTTGACATGCGCTCCGGCGCACCTGCTTTTGGCACACCGGAATACACCAAGGCTGCACAGGCATCCGGCCAACTTGCCCGACATATCGGTGTGCCGTTCCGGTCATCAAACGTGACCGCAGCGAACGAGGTCGATTTTCAGGCGGCTTATGAAAGCCAGATGGCGATCTGGGGGGCATTGATGGGCGGGGCGCATCTTTTGAACCACGCCGCCGGTTGGATGCATGGCGGACTTACGGCCAGTTTTGAAAAGCTGATACTTGACGCGGAAATGCTGCAAATGATGGACGCCTATTTCGAGCCGATCGTGGTTGACGACGATTCACTGGCGCTGGAGGCAATCCGTGAAGTTGGCCCCGCCGGGCATTTCTTCGGCGCAACACACACGATGTCACGCTATGAACATGCATTCTATTCACCGATGATATCGAACTGGGATAACTATGGCACCTGGGCCGAGCGCGGCAGCATCACGGCCCGTGATCGGGCAAACACTGTCTGGAAACAGGTACTTGCCGACTATCAGCAACCCGGGATGGATGCCGGTATCGTCGAAGCCCTGAACGACTATGTCGAACGCAGGCGCCGGGAAGGCGGCGCACCGATGAACTGAACTGCACGATCATGTATTTTCATGTGCGCAACAGGCCTACACGCTTGGACCAGGAAACACATTTGCAGTTTAGCGACTTGAATCTGGCAAAACGTACCATGCCCTAAAGACCCGCCGCCTTCGTTATCGGGCGCCTTTAATGCGAAGGCCAAGCCACAGATTTCTTGGCTGGCAGAGGTCGGGGTTCATCCCTGTGCGCTTTGGCTTTCTGAACAATCGCGCCGACCATCAGTTTATCCATGTCATAGAGTCGGTCGAATCCGGTCGCGAGAAATCTAAAGGATCAACTCTTCCACCGATTTGGGGTGATGCGTCAGCGGTTCAAACCCGTCATCGGTGATGATGAAACTGTCGCCTACCTGTGCACGGAACGTGGCAACCGAAACCGACCCGTCCACCGCCAGAACCATGCCCGGCTGCAAAATGGTTTTATCGCCCGTCACCAGTTGCGGTTTCTCGAGAAAGCTGAAGCCCGTCGCCCGCCCGCAGCGGAATGGATAGTCGTGCCCGGCCGCTTGAATCACCTCGGCATAGGCCTGATGTACGCTTTCCGCCGTGACTCCGGGGCGCAGCGCATCAAGGGCGGCTTTCTGGCTGGCCAGCGCCACTTCGTAGACCGCAACCTGATCCGCGGGTGCTTCGCCGATCCAGAAGGTGCGGTCGAAACCGAGTTTGAACCGGTGAAAG
>JAOUMG010000486.1 GCA_029881635.1 Paracoccaceae bacterium
GTCATTATTCGTCCTTCGATGGTTCGGCGCTTTGCGCCGGGTTTCAAATGCCGTCAATTGACGACTCCCGTGGCGTTCTGACCGATGCGAATGCTGGTTGAACAACCAGTGTCGCGCCATCCTTTTGGGGATGCATCTCAGACGATGGCGATCAACCTCTAAGGTTTTGCTAATAGCCTTCACCGATTGCGCACATTTTGATGTAAATCGGGCCGGTCGTCAGGCGCGCCGTTCGACTTCGCTTGACGGATACGCAATCGCGAGGGCGTTGCCCTGCCGGTCATAGCTGCTGAGGCTTTCGCGTGCCGTCATGACCGCGGCAATGCGTGTGCGCGCCGCCTTGACCCCCGCCAAAGCGGCGGCCAGAAATCGTTGGTTGCCAGATGCTCTGGCTTTGATGGCGTCAAGGATTTCTCTGTCGGCTGGACGCAAATCAGAAACGAGTTTCTCAAGCAAATCCGCTTTCTGTTCGGCAATCTGCGTAAGCGATCTGAAGTTGCCGGACCGCAGCACATCCCGTTCCTTGCCGAGCAAGGAGTCCATATTCCGCAAATGCGTATTATCCGCCATCACCAACCCTTTTTTTCAATGCCTCAAATATGCTTTCAGCCAGGCCGATGCCGCCGTGGCGTGCCATTTCGCTAGCCTGTTCGCGGCGCAGAAAAGATGCGAATTGCTCTTCACCGATACCGCCACCGAAGGTTTCACTGGTTTTGCCCAGACCGGCTGGTTTCAGCATCTCGGTCAGAAACTCTGTCTCAAGAGCCTCGGCCGCGGCACGTAGGGCATCGTCGCTTTTGTTCGTTTTGGGGTGAGTTGCCCCTGCAAGGGGCGAAATATCGACCATGCCAGCTTTTCTCCAATTGAAACGACTTTCACGACTATCCAACGATTTTGGTAAAGAAGCGGTAACCTCGTGCTGACATGGTGTCCTCAACACAGGCAGAAGTCGTGGAGAGCATGGACACAGTTTCACCCATCAACCCTAAGCAGTCCGGTGCGGGCGTTGCATCCCCCCAGCTATATTGCCAAGGAAAACCCGCAGATTTTTTCGCATTGATGCGGGCAGACGCGGATTTTTCACAAAATGACATTGCTGCGGATGGCAGCATGCCAAGCCCGGAAGGTACTGCCTCGGCCCAGGACATTTTGGGCGTTGCCACGTCACCTGAACGGGTAGGAAAGCCAGCCAAGAAACCCGGGGAAAACCCTGACTGCGAGTTTGATCCGATAATGGTCACCCGTTTGCATCGGCCCCTTGGGCGGGAAGAACGAGAGGGCGGCATAAACCTTGATGAACAGCCAGCCAGGGTTCGGGAACGTGGTTCTGGTTGGCGGCATTCGCAGTTTTCAGAAGATCAGCCGATCCAGCGTGGTGGGCATTCAGAACCAGGTTTTCCGGCTGCCCCCAAAGTCAGTTTGATCGACCAATCAGTCGAAGCGTTCGCGGCTCCGATCGCCGAAGCCGGGCCAGACCCTGCCAGCCCTGATGTTGATACCAACCCGATGCTGGCCGAGGGGTATATCACGTTTGTCGGGACGGATTTACCTGTACTCAATTTTGGTCAGCAGGTTGAGGGCGGTCTGAAACAGCACCCGGAGCTTGTTCCACCCGGACACTCACCGGTTCTGCGATCCGATCACCCATCTGTTGCAGCGGTCAGCAAGGTAACGGCAAGAGGAATCGAGAAGGGAGCGTTGCCGACTGAATTGCCGATACTACCAGGGCCGAATAAGCCGGTGGTCCCAGCACATTCTCGCAAACCGGATAGGACGACAGGATTTTTGGGGCATGACATTCCGGTCAGTACGACTGCGGCCAAGCCTGCTGATCACGCAAGTGGTGTTCCGGCACCTCAGTTCGCTGAGCTGAAAGCCTATCCGATACCTGCCGAACTGTCACAGCTTGCAAAAGAAAATGTGGCAAGCGGTGGCAGACCCGTCTTGGACAATCCCCAGGCTGGCCGTGATGCTGCGACATCGGTCGCAATCGCGGTTCCTGCAGCGGTTGACCAAACGCCCGAGACCAGGGTGGCAGAGCAGGGCAAGGGTTCGATCAACATCGTTGCAGATCGCCCGGTGGCGGGACCTCAATATGGCTCGCCCACCGATCATAGTGTACAGGAGACCACAGGACGACAGGGTCAACAAAATGGCGCGGGATCGACCGGCAGTGGTCAAGCGACCCATGTGGGTGTCCAGACCGCGGGAGGGGCGCCGATTGATGTTGTAGCCGCAAATGCCATTTTGCCTTTGACCCAGCCGCTCGGCGACACCTTTGCGGTAGATGCCGCCATGTCTGCGTTGCACGGCATTGACGGGCCATCACCATTCCCTCCATCGGGTGAACGTATGCACATCAGCGCTCTGCCCACGTCCTTGCCCGAGGGTATCAGCCTGAGACTTGCACAAGCCGCCGCGCAGTTCACCGACAGGCCAGTTGAGGTGACACTGTCGCCCGAGGAGCTGGGACGGGTACGCATGACTTTGGCGACCCATGACGGAAACTTGACCATGGTCATTCAGGCAGATCGCCCTGAAACGCTGGATCTTCTGCGTCGCCACATCGATACTTTGGCACAGGATTTCCGTGACCTCGGATTTGACGATCTGAATTTCAGTTTCGGTCATGACCGTGAAGGCAGCCCGACCCCAAACGAAATAGATACCGCTGAAGACAATGACCGGCTGGTCAGTGATCTGCCAAGGCCCGAGGTTGCCCTCCCCGCCATTCCAACGCCTTTGCAGAACTCAGTTGGCGGTGGTCTCGACCTTAGAATGTGAAGGAAAAAAATAATGGATGCGATTGCCGCCACAACACCCGGACCCACAACCACAAGTT
>JAOUMG010000487.1 GCA_029881635.1 Paracoccaceae bacterium
CAGACGGTGCACGAGGATACCAACCCGCTCTATCACCGGCTGATTAGCGCCTTCAAGGCAAAGACCGGCTGCCCGGTCGTGATCAACACCTCGTTCAACGTCCGCGGCGAGCCGATCGTCTGCACCCCCGAGGATGCCTTCCGCTGCTTCATGGGCACGGATATGGACGTTCTGGTGGTTGGCAATGCGATTCTGAGGAAGGAAGAGCAGGACCCGGCCCTGGCCGAGGATTACAAGAACAAATACGAACTGGACTAGATGTGTTCGGGCCCCGAATGACTGAGGTGAAATAGCTGCTAATCCGAGGCCGAAATGACCGATTTTACGGTATGACAAATCAGGTAACCAGCGACTCCCTGAGCGTCTGGTTCGCGCCCGGCCTCTTCTGGTTCTTGGTTGCCCTCGTCGGAGCCGCGGTTTTCTTCGCAGATGGTATCGATGCGCTTTTCGCGGCCTGGAGTCTGCCCGAGTACAGCCACGGACCGCTGATCCCGATCCTTTCGGGACTTCTGTTCCTGCGCCAACTCAAGGAGTATCCCGTCGATCCGGGTCCGAAACGCCACAGGTGGGTCGGCGTGACGGTGATTGTCGCCTCGCTGGTACTGGCGACCATGGGGAAGCTGTCGCATATTTCCGATCTGGTAGCCTATGCCACCATCCTCTGGGTTGGCGGCATCCTGCTGGTCAGCTTCGGCTGGGAAACGGGGAGGCATTTCTGGCCACCGGTTCTGCACCTTGTCTACATGCTGCCACTTCCTGGCGTGATCTACTTCAAGATGACGACCTGGCTGCAATTCATCTCTTCAGAGCTGGGCGTCACGTTCCTCCGGATGCTGTCTATCCCGGTCTTTCTCGATGGCAACATCATCGATCTGGGGGTGACGAAGCTACATGTGGCCGAGGCCTGTTCGGGGCTGAGGTATCTTTTTCCAATCCTGTCCTTCAGCTACATCTTCGCCGTGCTTTATAAGGGCCCGATGTGGCACAAGGCAGTGCTGCTGATCTCGGCCGCGCCGATCACCGTCTTCATGAATTCCGTCCGGATCGCGATCGCCGGCATCATCGTGCAGTATTACGGGCTCGACTGGCTCGACGGCTTCACCCATTTCTTCGAAGGCTGGGTGATCTTCATTGCCTGTATCCTCATTCTATTCGCGCTTGCCCGCATCATGCTGTTCTTCAATACGGCAAGGATGAGCCTGGCCGAGGCGCTGGATCTGGAAACCGATGGGCTGCTGGCACAGACGGGGCGGCTGCGGTTCATTCAGCCCTCCCATGCGATGATCCTCGCGGCGCTGCTGATGGTCGGTGCGGCCGTCGGCTGGCAAGTTGCCGTTCCCGAGCGCGGCACGGTCGCGATCCCGCGGGAGAGCTTTGCGCATTTCCCGCGCCAACTGGGCGACTGGCGGCAGGAGGGCCCGCCGCGGCTGCTTTCCCCCGGGGTCGAACAGGCACTGGCAGCGGACGATTATCGCTCGGTCACGCTGGTTCGCCCCGATGGCGCGGCATCTGTCGAGTTCTTCTCTGCCTGGTATTCCGACCAATCGCAGGACGGCGTCCACAGCCCCGAAATCTGCCTGCCCGGCGGTGGCTGGGAAATCGCGTGGCTTGAGCGCTCGGACATTACCGAGGACCTGAACTGGCCCCGGCCCTTCATGATCAACCGCGCCATCATCCAGAAAGGCGAAAGCCGGATGATGGTCTATTACTGGTTCGAGCAGAAGGGCCGGAAGATCGCTTGGGACATGGCCGCAAAATACTGGCTGCTGATGGATGGTATCCGCACCGGGCGAACCGATGGCGCGCTGGTACGACTGACCACGGTCATCCGGCCCGATGAACCCGATGCTGCGGCCGATGCGCGCCTGATGGATGTTCTCAGGAATGCCTTGCCGCTGCTGCCGAGGTTCATCCCCGAGGCTTGATCTCGCGTCGCGTTACCCGACTGCCTTCTCCAGGGGCGAAACGGGTATAGCGCGGCACCCCGCGGAGCGGTGGGTCTTTCGAGGCGCTCCCCTCCTCCGTTTCTTCCGGGGCTCGCACCGCATCCCATTGCGCATATCCGGCCAGAAGCCCGAACATCATCGCGCTAATCGGGCTGACGGTGGAGTTCGGCACCATGTACATCAGATTGCCCGCCGCCATGATGGCAAGCCCTGCGGTGGGCGCGGACAGGGTCTTGCGCCGGGCCGCACGACCGAGGTGCAGAAGCGGCACGGCGAGAAGCCCGAAAAAGGTCAGAAAACCGACCCAGCCGCGGTTGCCCAGGGTGATGATCCAGATCCCATCGGGGACCGATATCATGTCGCCTCGGTCGTTGAAGACCTGCCCTCGCGCCCAGGGACCCCAGCCGAAAAGGGGCTTTTCGTACGCCCGTTCAAGCAGAATGTCCTCGTTCCGAACACGGAATTCGAAGGAGCGCGCCCGATCCTCGGAAATCAGCGAAAAGCCCTGAACGACACTGTCCATGGGCAGGATGTCCGCCTGCCTCAGCATCGGATAGATCAGGAAAATCACGGCAATTATGGACGCCATCATCAGCTGCATTCGAAGCGGCAGAAACAGCAGCACCGGAACGAAAAGAATGGCCAGCATTGCCGCGCCGGTATTGCTGGAGATCAGCAGGATGCCGAAGAGCCAACAACCGGCGATCGTCATGACCATCCGCGTATCGCGCGTGCCGGTCCTGGTCAGAGTGAAGGCGGCAATCACTGACATGAACAGGAAAAACCCAAGCTCCAGTCCATGGTTGAGAAACACCAGCGGTCGCCAGCTTCCGCCGCGCGCGTGCTGGCCGAAGGAATGGGGAAAGAACCCGTAGACCCAGTTGCTCA
>JAOUMG010000489.1 GCA_029881635.1 Paracoccaceae bacterium
GTCATGTTTATTCCGTTTTTTGCAAGGTTGCGGAGACTTGGCCCCCAATATGGAAGCGCATGCCGTCTACGCCCCGGCACTGGCACGGTCAAGTCATTCTTCGATCCGGTAGTCCACGAATTCAGTCCGCTGGGTTCGCAGAAAATTGTCGTCCGAAATCATCGTCAGCCTGATTGCCCCGCCTTTGTCCTGCCATACCGCAAGCCCTTCGAGGTTGTCATGCTGCCCTGCCCTCGTTTCCAGCAACACTTCTTCCGCCAGCACACCAGCCTCTGCCAGCGTCACACGGCGTACCCGGGTTTTGAAGCCGATCAGTCCCCAATAATCACGCTCCAGCAGGTAAAGGTGGCCATCCGGCCCGAAATCCGCGCCCACCACCGACCAGCTATCGTTCTGGCGGAGGCCGAAAGGTTGGCGCCACTCTTCCTTGAAGAACCGAAAAACCGGAAGCGGGCCCTTTTCCCAGGCCTGTTCGGGAAGGGTGTATACCGCACCGGCCACATCAACTGCCAGCGCCTCGGGACCCGCGTTGTAAACCATGCGATCAACGTTTGGCAACGGCTCCAAGGGCATCGCCCGGCTGTTCTGATCCTTGTACCAGGCAATCCTGTCAAGAAGCTCAAAACTGACGAAGAAACCACCATTCGGCGCAAAGGCCAGCCCCTCTGAATCGTCCAAGGGGTCTTTTACCCTTTCACCGGTTTCGTCCCGCAACTTGATGATGGATCCGGCGGAAACCGCTGTCACACCGCCATTGCTGCCCCTTGTGAGTTTCCCGGCCATCGTGGTTCCGGAATCCGACAGTGCAAGGAAACTGACCCCGTCGCGGCGAATATCCAGGCCGGAAAACCCCCCGAAACCGGGGGTGGGAATGGCCCATTCATAGCTGGCGACAAACACGGCACGCGGCTTTGTCATTGCCGCTTGAGGCATGACCAGCAGGGCTGAAATGATCAGTCCGACGCTAATACAACAGCGCATTGACGTGGAAGGTCAGCCATGGTGAATTCGCGGGCGGTTTTCTTTTTCGGACCCTTCTTCTTGGTCTTTTTCGTCGTGGTTTTCGGTGGGTCAAGATAGGTCGTCACCCACCAGGTCAGCGTTTCATCACAGCCGTTTCCACCCTTGGACAAATCGGCCACAGTGGGCTTTTGGGTTTCGCAGTCGCGCGAACCAGACGGGCATTTCAACCGCACATGGAAATGGGTGTTGTGCCCGTACAGTGGACGGATTTTCTGCAACCATGCCTTATCGGCCGCTTTGGCCGTCTTGCACATTTCGACCTTGACCGCGGCGGCCACAAATATGCGGTCCACCCGCGGGTCAGAGGCCGCAGCCTGCAAAAGCCTGTGATGCGTGCGGGTCCAGTTGCTGTTGACCTTGCGCTGATCCTCGGTCCGCACCGAGATTGAGCTGATCTTTTCCCGTTCCCCCCGGCTCAGGTTCAGGCGGTTTGGCGGCAGCATCCAGATGTCGGCATCCAGGCCGATCTGATGGCTAGAATGGCCCGATGTCATCGGACCACCGCGTGGCTGGCTCATATCGCCGATGTAAAGCCCGGCCCAGCCCAGTTGTTTGGCCGTTGCCGAGAGATCGGCGACATATTGGACAAGCTCCGGATGCCCCCAGTTGCGGTTGCGTGACAGACGCATGGCCTGCCATGTCGGGCCGGTTTCAGGTAGCTGCACAAAACCGGCCCCACAGCCCTTTGCATAGGTTCCGATCGCATGAGGTTTTTGGGCCGACGCGGCGGCCTTGGCCCCAAATTGCTGGTTTGCCAGCGGTTCGGCATTGACCTGCGATGCCAGTATCAGTGTTGAAAGGATTATCGTGGCCAGCTTCTTCATCGGTCGCGCAATTCTCCCTCTGGTTTGACCCAGATTAACAAAACCAGCCCAATTAGGAACAGGGCTAATAGCGGTGTAATGCCCAGCTGCTGACTGCCTGTTACATCGGTAACAACCCCGATAAGCAATGGTGCCATGAAAGAGGTGGCCTTGCCGGTCAGCGCATAAAGCCCAAAAGCCTCGGTCATTCGTTCGGGATGGGCCTGCCGCACCATCATGGTACGGCTGGCCGATTGCAGGGCTCCACCTGCGGCACCAATCAAGATACCCAGCCCGTAAAACGCGATATCAGGCAGCGCGCTTTCCGGACCCACCGGGATGCCAAAAACCGACGTTCGGGACACAAAAATCACACCCAGCGCAACGGCTGTCAGCGCCACCACATTGACGATGATTATGGGCTTGGGCCCGAACATGTCATCGGCCTTTCCGCCCAACCAGGCAAACAACGCGCCGCTGAGAACGGCCAGAAGGCCGAACTTGCCGACATCCTGTACCGCCCAACCCAATACCCCTGCCGCATAGATCCCGCCAAATACGTAAATTCCGTTCAGGGCATCGCGGTAGAACATCGACGAAAGAAGGTAGGCCGAAAGGCTGCGCTGATTGATCAGCCCGGCCAGTGTCTGGCGCAGCTGCGGAAATGCTTCGCGCGCGGCAATCCCTATGGGTTGCGCATTGGCCAGACGAGGTTCGCACACCCATAGAAAAAACGGGATCATGAACACCGCGTACCACAGGGCTGTCAGCGGTCCGACAATGCGGGTGCCTTCACGTGCATCCGCATCCAGACCAAATAACGGCGGCACACCCACCATGGTCTTGCCCGTCGCCTGATCAACCTGAAACACCGCCAACATGAGGATCAGCGCAATCAAACCGCCGACATAGCCGAACGCCCAGCCGGAACCGGAAATTCCGCCAATTTCCTTGCGTGAACCCAAGCCCGGCAGCATCGCATTGGTGAAGATCGTGGCAAATT
>JAOUMG010000488.1 GCA_029881635.1 Paracoccaceae bacterium
CGATTACGAAGCGCTCACCGCTTTTGCGCAGGCTGTCGACGTCATCACTTATGAATTCGAAAATGTCCCGACCGAAGCACTTGACCTGCTTGAAGCACACCGCCCGATCCGACCCGGGCGCAAGGCTTTGGCCATCAGCCAGGACCGCATTCTGGAAAAGGATTTCCTCTGTGGGCTTGGCTTGACCACAGCACCCTACGCCGCCGTGAACGACATGTCCGATCTCACTGCGGCCATGACCGAAATCGGCACGCCAGCGATCCTGAAAACCACGCGGCTCGGCTATGACGGCAAAGGTCAGATGCGGATCATGTCCAAGGCTGATGCCCCAAAGGCGCTTGCCGAGATGAAGGGTGCCCCGGCTGTTCTCGAAGGGTTCATTGCCTTCAACCATGAAGTTTCGGTCATCGCTGCGCGGGGTCTTGCGGGTGATGTCGCGGCTTACGATCCGGGCGAAAATGTCCATAGAGACGGGATTTTGCATACCACCACCATTCCCGCCAATCTGACGCCCGGGCAGCGCACCGATGCCGTGCTTCTGGCAGCGCGCATTCTCAATGCGCTCGACTATGTCGGCGTCATGGGGGTGGAGCTGTTCGTCACGCCATCGGGCCTGATCGTCAATGAGATTGCGCCCCGGGTGCACAATTCCGGACATTGGACGCAAAACGGCTGTGCGGTCGATCAGTTCGAACAACATATCCGCGCGATTGCGGGCTGGCCATTGGGTGACGGTTCTCGGCATTCGGATGTGACGATGGAAAACCTGATCGGTGACGATATTGAGCGGATCCCTGCATTGGCATCCGAACGCCATGCCGCGATCCACCTTTATGGCAAGGCCGAAGCACGGGCTGGCCGTAAAATGGGACATGTCAATCGCATCACCTCCAAGGTATAAGCCAATCGCACTGTTGAACGCTGGGCAGGTGTGGACGCCAATGCCGGTTCAGCGGACATAAATCAAAGCTCGGGCAACACGTGGCCGCGGATGCCAAGCGACCGGTTGGGGCGCCTCTTACCACCGAGGTTCACAACAGGGCGGTTAGACCCAGCTTCATTCAACCGCCCGACGGATCGCCTCGACCAGGGTCAGGTCATGATCGAACTTTCCGGTGGCCAGAAACTCCAACACCTCGGCAATGACCAGTGGGTTATTCATCATGAAGGTATGGGTGACAGGCAAAACAATATGGTCCTTCATACCCGAAAGCCGCGTGCTTTCCACGCTGACCTTGCCATCATCAGCCCCCTCGATAACGGAAGAATAAAGCGGATTGAGCGACCGCTCACCTGCAATCACACCCAGTTCAAACGCAGGCAGGCCAAGGCTGTTTGGCAAACTGTCCGGATCGGTGCCCAATTGCAAACCAGCAGGGCCATTCAGCCAGCGAAAGGCCTCCCAATCGGCGAACTTGTCGACCAGCTCGGATCCGTGATTGGGCGGCGCAAGCATCACGACACGACCCATGTTGCCGGGGCGATTTTCCGCCAGCCATGCACGTACCAGAATACCGCCCATCGAATGTGTGACAAAATGGGTGCGCTTGCCCCCGCAGCGTGCAACCGCAGGGCCAAGATGGTCCGCCACCAATTTCTTGATCGTGGCCGTTGTCGACGGGTACCCCTCATTGATCACGGAATAGCCAGCATGCTCCAGCGCCGATTCCATGACAGTCAGCGAGGTCTCGCTGCGCGCCAAACCATGCAGCAGAACAACACAATCCGCCCTAAGTTGGGTCGGCAACAGCAATAAGAACAAAAGGGCGTGCTTCCACATCGTGCAAAGATAGGCAGCCATGTGTTAAATTGCTACAGCCCTTGCCCTGTCCCCTGACGGCTGTCACTGTCAAAAGCATGAAAACCCGCACACCCCGCCTCGCTGCCCGCGCCATAATCATGCATGAGAACCGGCTTTTGCTGGTCAATGCCTTTCGCACCAACGTTTCGGATCTTTGGTGCGCACCCGGTGGCGGGATCGAGGCCGGCCATTCGATACCGGATAACCTGATCCGTGAAGTACGCGAGGAAACCGGGCTGGTGATTTCGGTGGGTGCTGTGGCGCTGGTCAACGAATTTCATGACCCCCAATCCCGCTTCCATCAGGTTGAAGTATTTTTCCGCTGCGAAATAACCTCTGGCCAGATCGATCATAGCTGGCGCGATCCAGAACGGGTCGTGACCAATCGGCGTTTTTTCAGCCAATCAGAATTGCCCTCAATCCGCTTGAAACCCGATAGCTTGCCCTCCATAGCATTTGCGCCTTCTGCGCCTGCCCGATATGACCCTTTGGAAATCATCGTCAGATAGCGACATCCCCAAAGGCATTTCCTCATGTCCGCACCCGATAACATTGACCTTCGCACAATTGTGCGCGACCTGTTCGTAAAGGCGTGCCGGGCCGCTGATCCTTCGCTTGCGTTGCGCGATCAGCTTGACCAGAGGCCCTTTCCGCAACCTGATCCGGGCGGAAGGCATATTGTCATTGCGGTCGGCAAAGCCGCCATAGCCATGATGTCGGAAGCGCTGAGGCATTTGCCAGCCCCTCCTGAAACGCTGGCCATCACCGTCACCAATTATGAAAACCATACAGAAATACCCGGCGTAACCGGTTTCGCCGCGGGCCATCCCGTGCCCGACGAAAACGGGCTGGCCGCAGGTCGGGCTGTGATCAGCGCCCTGTCTGCCGCGACTGCCCGCGACCGTGTCATCGCCCTGATATCGGGCGGAGGTTCCGCGCTGCTGCCTGCCCCGGCAGAGGGGCTGACGCTGGCTGACAAGGCAAAGGTCAACCAGCTATTGCTTGCCGCGGGTGCGGACATCACGGAA
>JAOUMG010000490.1 GCA_029881635.1 Paracoccaceae bacterium
TGGATATGGGGCGGATCGCTGGCTGTACTTGCCTTGTTGGTATGGCGCTGGGCCGGGCTGCTGACGTCGACACTAAACGAAGAACTCGCGCAAGCGGCCGGGCTCAATCCGCGCCGCGAAAAGCTTGTGCTGGTAGTCGCATTGGCGCTGGTCGTTGCGGTGGCGATAAAGATCGTGGGTGCATTGCTGATAGCCGCGCTGCTGATCATCCCCGCAGCTGCGGCGCGCGGTTTGGCACGCAGCCCCGAGGCGATGGCGGTCGCTGCCGTAGGGGTGGGCGCTGTTTCGGTTTTGGCTGGTCTGTGGGGGGCATTACAATTCGATACACCGGCTGGCCCCTCGATCGTGGTCGCGGCTGCGTGTCTCTTTGTGGCCAGTTTGCTGATTGACTCAGTGAAGCGCTAGAAATCATGCACTCGCAAGGGTAACCGGAGGTAACTGTAGTTACGAGGCCAGGGCCATGACCAACCATCTTTTTGATGCGCTTTTTGCGCGCCATGCAACCAACAGCGCGATATTTCTGCATTTGCCCGACGGTCAGACCGTGACTTATGCCGAGTTTTTCACACAGGCGGCGCGGTTTGCGAATGCGATCCGCGCCAGCGGATTAAACCCCGGCGACCGTTTGGCACTGCAATTGGACAAGAGCCCGGACATGCTGGCCCTGATTGCTGGTGCCATTGGGGCGGGCGTTGTATTCTTGCCGCTGAACAGCGCCTACACACCTGCGGAAGTGGCGTATTTCCTAAACGATTCAGGTGCAAAACTGCTGATCTGTGAAGGCAGAAGTGCAGCGTCTTTGAAAGGCGTGGCAGAAGCTTCCAAAGCGGCTCTATCCACTTTGAATTCGGATGGTTCCGGTGATTTCGCCGATTTCGCCAGGCAAATGCCCGCCAGTTTCACACCATCGGATCGTGGTGCGGACGATCTGGCGGGGCTGCTTTATACGTCGGGTACGACGGGGCGTTCGAAGGGAGCGATGTTGAGCCATGACAACTTGTTGTCAAATGCCCGTGTGCTGGCCGACTCCTGGCGGTTTACCCAATCGGATGTGTTGCTGCATGCATTACCGGTGTTTCACACCCATGGTCTTTTTGTGGCGACGAACGTGGCGCTGCTGGCCGGTTGTTCAATGATCTTCTTGCCGAAATTCGACGTGAATGAAGTTATTCGCCAATTACCCGCCTCCACAGCCATGATGGGGGTGCCAACATTTTATACGCGCCTTCTAGAGGATCCGCGACTGGATCATGAACGGGTCAAAGATGTGCGGCTGTTCGTCTCAGGTTCGGCCCCGCTACTGGCTGAAACGCACAAGCAATGGCTGGCGCGGACCGGTCACCGAATACTGGAACGTTACGGTATGACTGAAACCAACATGAATACCTCCAACCCTTATGATGGTGAACGCCGCGCCGGCACGGTTGGTCGGCCATTGCCGGGTGTTGAGCTGAGGATTTGTGATGCCGAAGGCCGGGAAATGCCCACAGGCGAGATCGGGATGATTGAGGTGCGCGGACCCAACGTATTTCAGGGGTACTGGAACATGCCCGCAAAAACCCGCGAAGAACTGCGCCCCAACGGATTTTTCATCACGGGTGATCTGGGGCAGGTCGATGAAGATGGCTATGTAACGATTGTTGGAAGAGGCAAGGATCTGATCATCTCTGGCGGGTTCAATATATACCCCAAAGAGGTGGAGCTGGTGCTGGATGGCTTACCGCAAGTGCTGGAGTCAGCGGTAATCGGTGTCCCGCATCCTGATTTTGGTGAGGCTGTTGTGGCGGTTGTTGTGCCTGCTGTCGGGGCTGAAGCGGACCCGCAGATGATCACCAGCAGCCTTGGTCAGCAGCTGGCGCGGTTCAAACATCCCAAGCATATTGCCTTTCGGGCCGCATTGCCGCGCAATACGATGGGCAAGGTGCAAAAGAATGTCCTGCGCGATGAACTCGCAGATCTCTTTGCGCTGTAGTCGCTTAGCGCCCTACACTTGAATACGCCTCAAACCCGGCGGCTTTTGCGTCCTTGTCGGAATAAACGTTACGCAAATCGGCCATGCGCGCGGTGTTCATGGAGTTTGCAATTCGTGAAAGGTCGAGCGCGCGGAATTCGTTCCATTCGGTCAGGATCACCACGATATCGGCCTTGTCTGCGGCTGAATAGGCATCGTCCATCCAGCTGACACCGGGCAAAAGCTGTTCACCCTCCCGCCGGCCTTGCGGATCAACGACCCTAACCTTGGCCCCACCGCCCACCAGTGCCGGCACGATGGTCAAAGACGGCGCATCGCGCATATCGTCGGTGTTGGGTTTGAACGTAACACCCAGCACTGCAACGGTTTTGCCATTTACCGAACCGCCGCAAAGGTCGAGAACCTTCTCAACCATGCGGCGCTTGACCTCTTCATTGACCTTGATCACGGTTTCGACAATCTGCATTGGCGCTGCGAATTCCTGGCCAATGCGGGCCAGTGCCTGCGTGTCTTTGGGAAAGCACGATCCGCCATAGCCGGGACCTGCATGCAGGAATTTGTTTCCAATGCGACCATCAAGGCCGATTCCCTTGGACACCTGTTTCACATCAGCGCCGACTTTTTCGCAAAGCCGCGCGACTTCGTTAATGAAGGTGATTTTGGTCGCCAGAAAGGCATTGGCAGCATATTTGATCATCTCGGCGGTTTCGAGATCCGTGTAAAGGATTGGAAAATCACGCAGGAAGAGGGGCCGGTAAACTTCACCCATCACTTCGCGGGCCCGGTCGGAGGTGGTGCCAACAACGACACGATCAGGGCGCATGAAATCGTCGATGGCGGCCCCTTCGCGC
>JAOUMG010000491.1 GCA_029881635.1 Paracoccaceae bacterium
AGGCGGGAACCATTACAAAGCGGCATTCAGCCACACGGCTGCAATTTGCCCGTTTTGGCGGGGCCTGCCCGCTTTGGAATGTTCACAGCGCCTTTGAAACACCGGGGCGTTTCTTGCGGCAACTGGCGGAAACCCCAGACGGCGTGCGCTATCTCTGCCTTGCGCGTGACGTATCCAAATCCGGCGGGGCGTTCAACGCGCCGGTACGCCGCTATGCCATCGGGCTGGGCTGCGAGGTCAGCCATGCCAAGGGGCTGGTCTATGCTGACGATCTGGATCTGGGCAATGCCAATGCGTTTGAACCCATCGGGATTTCCTGCCGCATTTGCGAACGCAAGGACTGCCACCAACGGTCGGTCCCGCCGCTTGAAGGGCGCCTGCGGATCGACCCGAACCAGCGCGGGTTGTTGCCGTATGAGATTGATTGAGGCCGCTTATCGGTGACTACGGACACAAAAACTGCACAAAAGGTTAAGCGCTGGACAGCATCCTTGCGATCTCATCTTTCAACATCGCGCGCTGTTTGCGCATGTTCGTCTCGACCAATTCATCGACGGGTTCAATTCCCGTTTCCGCCCGGTGAATGGTTCGGTTGATGGCGTGATAGTCGTCCGCCAGCCGGGCGAAATGCGCGTCAGAAACCTTCAACCTGTGGATGGCGTCGGTCTGGCTGGGAAATTCTTCGGCAAGTTCGTGGGGCGTGTGTGACATCTGCGGTTTCCTTTGTCTGATGTTGCACTTTGACTAGCCTGCCGCCATGTGCGCGACCTTGACCTTGATCAACCGCCGCCAATTGCATCAATGCAGGGCGCGAACAAAGCGCAAAACGACGGCGGTATGCTTGCAACTGTCCGCCGTTGCGACCAAGTTGCAGGCCAATCCAATGCCGCCAAAAGTAACATCATGATCCTTCTCGAAGACGGCCCCCAAGGCAAAGCGGTGGTTTTTGATGCCCCAAAGGCGTTGATCACGGCCGATACGGTCGCTGATGTGGACGGCGCGCTTGGGCGCATAGACGCGGCCCTTGCCGCAGGCGACTGGATCGCCGGGTTGGCAAGTTACGAACTTGGCTACGCGTTTGAGCCGCGTCTCTCCCCGCTCATCCCAAAGGACCGGAAGATGCCGCTTTTGGCCTTTGGCGTTTATGACGCACCATCCGCTGCGGATGCTGTTCTGGCGCGTGCCACACGCGAAGCGGCCAAAGCCAGCCTGACCGCGCCCAAAGCCGGATGGGACGCCACGAGGCACGCCACCGCGATGGCCAAAGTGATCGATTATATCGGCGCGGGCGATATTTATCAGGCCAACCTGACGTTGCGGATGCGTGCGAAACGCAGCGGAACCGCTCTCGGGCTTTACTCCGCCCTGCGCGCGCGCCAACCGGTCAGCCATGGCGCATTTGTCGATCTGCCAGACCTCTCGACCATCATCTCGCGTTCGCCCGAACTGTTCTTCGCCACAGATGCTGCGGGCCGGATCGAAACCCGCCCAATGAAGGGCACCGCCCCTCGTGCCAGCAATCCAGCGCATGACGCAGCCCTGCGGATGGAGCTGCAAAGTAGCATTAAGAACCGCGCAGAAAACCTTATGATCGTTGATCTTTTGCGCAATGACATATCTCGTATCTGCACTGTTGGATCGGTGCGCGTGCCGGAACTTTTCGCCATCGAATCCTATGCGACCGTCCATCAGATGGTTTCTCGCGTTACCGGTCAGTTGATTGGCGGCACCCGGGCTTCGGACATTTTCCGCGCCCTCTTTCCCTGCGGCTCCATCACGGGCGCGCCAAAAATCCGTGCGATGGAGATCATTCGTGAACTGGAAGATACCGCGCGCGGCATCTATTGCGGTACTATTGGATGGATGGGTCCTGACGGGTCCAGTTCGTTCAACGTGGCCATCCGGACATTGACGCTCTTGCCCGATGATCAGGTCGAATTCGGCGTCGGGGGCGGCATCGTCGCAGATTCGACAGCCGCCGGAGAATATGAGGAAGCGCTATGGAAAGCCCGGTTTGCGCAAGCGACACAAGGCTGATCGAAACATTCGGCTGGAATGGTGAGGCTTTCGTCCGTCTCGACCAGCACCTGAACCGTCTGCAAACCAGCGCGAAAACCCTGGGTTTTGCCTATGATCCGCAGAAGATTGCGCTAGTCCTGGCAACCGTAACCGGTCAATCGCCACAGCGCATCCGTCTGACTTTGGGTCAAAAAGGTGATCTAGACCTGACCTGCACCCCTCTGACTGCTGCGCCGACTCAGTGGGTGCTGACGCTCGCGCCGGAAAGGCTGGTTTCCGACAACCCGCTCTTGGCACATAAGACCACGGAACGCGCCCTTTACGACCAGACCCGGGCGGCACTTGCCAAGGGCATCGACGAAGCCATCTTTGCCAATGAACGGTCGGAAATCTGCGAAGGCACGATCACCAGCCTTTTCTTCGACCTCGGCGGCGGTCTCGCTACACCACCCCTTCGATGCGGCTGCCTGCCGGGTGTGCTGCGCGCCGAATTGTTGTCAACCGGACAGTGCCAAGAGGCCATCCTGCACCTCTCCGATCTGCGCCGCGCCCGCCTTTGGGTCGGAAACGCCCTCCGCGGCCTGATCCCTGCGGTCTTGGCGGGCAGCGATTGACACGCATCAGCGGGCCGCCTTCACCGCTGCTCGTCTTTCCAGCGCGGCGAGTTCCAGGGTTCTGCATTCGCAGGCGGCAGCATCGCGCGCCCCAGAATATGATCCGAAGCTTTCTCCCCCACCATGATCGAGGGCGCATTGAGATTGCCATTGGTGATGCGCGGAAAGACCGAACTGTCGGCCACCCGC
>JAOUMG010000492.1 GCA_029881635.1 Paracoccaceae bacterium
ATCACGTGGGGTGGCATCTGCCATATCACCGACTGGGCCGATGGCGATTCTATTTTGCTTGACAACTGGCCTGGCGAACCCGCTTTCGGACGGGACGGAAAAGATGTCGTTATCGCACTTGGACTTTCCGCCATTGTTGTCGAGAACTGGGCAGATGAAAAAGCGCTGCGCAAAGCTACAACGCGTGCCCCTGGTCCGTAAGCATTGGTACAAGCAAAATGACCACCCCCGACGATCTGCATCTTGCGACGCTGCTCAGTGCGGCATTCGGCGATGCAGGTGGTACAGTCACGCCGCCGATCTACCAGACCTCGCTCTATACCTTTGACACTTATCAAGCATTCGAAGACCGGTTGAATGGGCGCACGAGCGACCCACTTTACAGTCGCATTCAGAATCCCACTGTTTCCGCTTTTGAAAGCGTGATGGCCAAAGCCGAACGAGGCGAGGCAGCGGTCGGGTTTGCCTCCGGCATGGCCGCCATCTCATCGACCCTTCTGGCATTCCTGAAACCCGGCGACCGCATCGCGGTGACTGAACATGTCTATTCCGATGCCTACCGCCTTTTTGAACAACTGCTCCGGCCTTTCGGGATCGACATAACCTACCATGCGGTCTCTGCCCTCGAAAACGATCCGTCACTGCTGAAGGGCGTCAAAATCGCTTATCTTGAGACAGCAAATTCCTTGATGCTGCAACCGGCGAATCTGCCAAAGATTGCCGCCAACGCAAAAGCGCATGGCACCATAACAATCACCGACAATTCCTGGGCAAGCCCCGTATTTCAGCAACCTCTTACCCATGGGATCGATATCGTCCTCCATTCCGCCTCGAAATACATATCCGGGCATTCTGATACGGTGGCAGGTGTTGTCGTAGCCTCTGACGCCTTGATAGGAACGATACGGCAGCTCACATTGCCGCTTTTGGGGGCAAAGCTCGCCCCGTTCGAAGCCTGGCTGCTGGTGCGCGGGCTTAGAACGCTTGACGCGCGGATGCGACAACATCAGGCAACGGCAGAGCTTTTCATTGACAGGCTGGCCACGCGACCGGAGGTTATCAGACTACATTCCCCCGGCGCAAACTCGGTACCGGGTCTGGCCGGTCGTTCAGGTCTGTTGTCGATCGAACTTGCCGAAAATGTCGATATCCCCCGCTTGGCCGACGCCCTGAAACTTTTTCGCCTGGGGGTCAGTTGGGGTGGCTTTGAAAGCCTTATCCTGCCGATCCGCGCCGGTTTGGGACGTGCAGGCGATGATAACGCAGCATGGCGGTTTGACGTGCCCCACAATCTGGTCCGCCTCAGCCTCGGGCTTGAAAACGCCGATGATCTCTGGACCGATTTCGAGGCAGCTCTGAACGCCGGCAAGGCCTAAGCGCTATCCAGCGCGACGCGCGGGCAACGTTGCCAGGAACACACCCCCAAGAACCAGGATGACGGCCACGACCAAGCGCAAAGTCAACGGCTCAGCCAGAAACGCCATGCCACCGATAACCGCAATCACGGGAACCGACAGCTGGGCAACCCCCGCACGTGCTGCACCAAGCTGCGGCAAGACCCGATACCAAAGCGCATAGCCAAAACCCGATGTCACCACCCCTGAGACCAGGGCCAAGCTGATGCCTGCCGGGGTCGCCACGTCACCACTTCGGCCAAACAATACCAGCGCCAATGCAATAGGTGTTGCCAATAGAAAATTGGCCGCAGTGCTGGCAAGTGGATCGCCCCCGCGTCGCCCTGCCAGCGAATAAATGCCCCAACCGATTGCCGCCGCAGCCATGGCCAGTACCGGGCCCCATTCCAGCCGTGCTTCAGGTCCGGGCCATAATAGCCAAGCCAGCCCAAATGCAGCCAGACCGGCCCCTATCCAGCGCCGCAGCGGAATGGGTTCACCCAGCAAAAGAGCGCCAAGAAACATTGTGACCTGAACTCCGCCAAACAGGATCAGCGCGCCCACACCTGCGTCCATCGCAAGATAGGCGAACGAAAATCCCACCATGTACAACAGAAGCGACCCGGCGCCCACGGCCCTGTCCTTGGCGACCATTGGTATCCGGCGGCCTAGGATGAGTGCCAGAATGCATAGGGCAATTGCGCCAGATCCAAGCCGGATTGCTGCAAAATCAAAGGCATCGATCAACCCACCCTTCAAAGCCATCCGGTTTAGGACCGAGTTTGCCGCGAAAGCGATCATGGTCAGGGCTGTCAAAACAAAAAGTCGCATTCACCCCTGCTATCGCTCTTATGTTTATCGCGCCATCGTTCTTCCAAGACTTCGTAAACCTATTCAGGCCCAGCGCAACCAGAGAACCTGTCTGGGAAACGGTGGGCGCGGACAAAATCGGGATTACGATGATCTCGTTAAACGTTACCCCAAACGAAAAGGGCCCCGCTAATGCGGGGCCCTTTCAAATCGTTCCAGCGTGGAACGGCGTGCTTACATCATGCCGCCCATGCCGCCCATGCCGCCCATGTCGGGCATGCCGCCGCCTGAACCTTTGGGCTCTGGCTTGTCGGCAACCATGGCTTCGGTGGTGATCAGCAGGCCAGCGATCGAGGCTGCATCTTCCAGCGCCGTACGCACGACTTTGGCCGGATCAATCACACCAAACTTGAACATGTCGCCATATTCTTCGGTCTGAGCATTGAAGCCGAACTTCGGGTCGTTGGACTCGCGCACTTTGCCAGCCACGACCGAACCGTCAACACCCGCATTCTGGGCGATCTGACGCAGCGGTGCTTCCAGTGCCTTGCGGACAATAGCGATACCGGCGGTCTGGTCAGAGTTGGCGCCTTCGAGCTTCAACAGTGTCTTGGCTG
>JAOUMG010000494.1 GCA_029881635.1 Paracoccaceae bacterium
GCGAATGCACGGTGATGTCAGGCGGTCTTCGGTTTCGATGATCCCGGGATTACGACAGCATGCCGCCATCGGTGTCGTCGCCTGCTTCTTCCTTAAGCCGGTCGAAATCGGGAACAACGACGTGCCGCTTTCCCTCTAGTGACACCAGCCCGTCCCGTTTCAATGCCGAAACCTGCCGGCTGACGGTTTCGAGCGTCAGACCCAGATAATCCGCCATCGCTTCGCGTGTCAGCGGCAGATCAAAAGCCACCCTGCCTTTCGGCGCGCGCAGGTGCAGTGACGCATCCCGTTGGGCGATAATCACCAGCAGACTTGCGATTTTCTCCCGCGCGGTCTTGCGGCCCAAAAGCAGCATCCATTCTCGGGCCGCATCCAGTTCATCCAGCGTCATTTCCAGCAATCGCTCACCAATATGCGGTGTGCGCGCCATCAGATCTTCAAAGGGTTTCTTGCGAAAACAGCACATCAAGAGATCCGTGGTCGCGATGACATTGTAGGGTGCAGTTTCACGCCCCGGTCTGCCAACGAAATCCGATGGGAAAAGCAGGCCCACCATTTGTGTACGGCCGTCTTCCATCACCTGCGTCAGCGTGGCGACACCCGACACGACCGATGCCACGAAATCCATGTGATCCCCGGACCAGACCAGAACCTGCCCCGCTTCAAAGCTTCTGTAGTATTTGACCTCGTCCAGGCGGGCCAGCTCATCCGCCTCGCAATTGGCACAAACAGCACGGTGCCGGATTGGGCAATCGCCACAATTGGTGGAAACTTTGGGTGCATTCAGTAGGGCCATGTTCATTCTTTGATTTGGGTCAAGGTGGCAAAGTTTGCGCGCAGCATTAGTTAGGCACATGACGATAGAATCACAACTCCGACAACTCGGGCTTTTTGACGCGCGTGTCCCACGGTACACTAGTTATCCAACTGCGCCGCATTTTTCCGACAAGATCGGACCGGAAATTTTTGCAAGCTGGATCCAGGCCGTACCCGCCAGGTCGCAAATCTCGCTCTACCTTCACGTTCCGTTCTGTCGGCGCCTGTGCTGGTTCTGCGCTTGCCGCACCCAGGGAACAAGCAGCGAAACACCGGTGCGCGCCTATGTTGAGGTACTCAAATCAGAACTCGAACTGCTGCGCTCCAAGCTTGCCCCCGGGGTTACGCTGTCGAGATTGCATTGGGGTGGTGGAACCCCAACACTGATTCCCGCAAACCTTATGCGTGAACTGGCCACGGCAATTTTTTCAGTTATCCCTTTGGGACCGAATGCCGAGTTTTCGGTTGAGATCGACCCAAACGAGATTGACGACCTGCGCCTTGACGCGCTTGCAGAGGCAGGCATGACCCGCGCCTCGATCGGGGTGCAGGATTTCGATGCCGACATTCAGAAAACCATCGGTCGCATTCAAAGCTATGCCACGACCAAATCTGCCGTGGACAAGATCCGCACACGTGGCATCACGTCACTTAACGCCGATATTCTCTATGGTCTTCCCGGGCAAACCCGCGCCGGTATCGCAACATCTGTTCAGCAACTTTTGTCCCTGTCACCCGATAGGGTAGCACTTTACGGATATGCCCACGTTCCCTGGATGGCGCGCCGCCAGTTGATGATCCCTTCCGATACTCTTCCCCGCCCTGAGGAACGCCTGAAGCTGTTTGAAACCGCGCGCGATCTGTTCGTTTGGGATGGCTATTCGGAAATCGGCATAGATCATTTCGCCCGGCCCGAAGACGGATTGGCCGTGGCCCAGCGCCAGGGGCAGCTTAAACGGAATTTTCAAGGCTATACCGATGACAGATCCCCGGTTCTGATCGGTCTCGGGGCATCTTCCATTTCATATTTCCCCCAAGGCTATGCGCAAAATGCATCGGGTACGGCCCAGCATATCGGTGCCGTTCGTGCGGGCCATTTCTCAACAGCGCGCGGGCACGAATTTCAAGGAGAAGACCGTCTGCGCGCCCGCATGATTGAAGAATTGATGTGCGACTTTCATATTGATGCAAACGCGCTCAGCCGGGAATTCGATGTTTCACAGGGAAAAATCCAAACCCTGTTCGCAACCGCCCGGGCGACATTCGGTGATTGCGTTGAGGTCACGGAAAAAGGGCTGACGATTCCCGACCATGCCAAACCCCTGACCCGGATGATCGCCCGCAGCTTTGACGCTTATGAACTGGCCAAGACCGGCCACAGTTCCGCCGTCTGAGGTTTCAACAACCCCCTCTTTCCACGAATTCGATCAGCCGTGGCAGACAATGGCGCTTCAGGTCGTATTTTTCCAGCACCGTTGCACGTGCCGCTTGCCGCATCGGTTCAGCCACATCCGGCTTTTCCAAAGCTTCGGACAAGGCTTTTGACCAGCCCTTCACATCGAAAAAATCGACAAGCCGCCCGTTTTTGCCATCGTTTATGACCTCTTCAACCGGTGGCGTCCGCGATCCTATGACATAGGCGCCTGCACTCATCGCCTCCAGCATCGACCATGACAGAACAAAGGGATAGGTCAGATAGGCGTGAACGCGCGTCAGCTGCATCAGGGCCAGATATTGGGCATAGGGCACCTGCCCCAGGAAATGTACGCGGCTCAGATCTATCCGGCCTGCCACCTCATCCAGAAATCGCTGTTTCCAGCTTGGCGGACCTGGCGGGCGCGGGCCATAGCTTTGACCCTCCCCGCCCACAATCACCACCTGGGCCTTTGGACGTGCCGCAAGAACCGCAGGCAAGGCCCGCATGAAGATATGATAACCCCTGTAGGGTTCGAGGTTGCGATTGACAAAGCTGACCACCTCATCGCCCGCACGCAATACTTTC
>JAOUMG010000493.1 GCA_029881635.1 Paracoccaceae bacterium
GACCGCAATCGTCTGGGTCGGGCAGATGTTAAAGCGCGCGCCTTCGGGCAGGTCGTTACCCGGCACGGCGCTGAAAAGCTGGGCCATGGCCTCATTCGGCAGGGTAAAGGCAAAACGTCCGCACATAAGGTCAGTTTAGCCTCGCCATCGACAAAGAAAAGGCGCGACCAGCTTTGGCCGCGCCCGCCCGTCGCAGATGGTGTGGCGGCGTTATTCGCCGACCTTCTTGATACGTCCTTCGACCGTGCTGGTGACTTTGCCGGTTTCCAGGATGTACTCCATCACGTCATTGGCCATCAGGTTGCCGTTACCCGCATCAACCAGAACGTTGCCGCCGCCCAGCGCGGAATAACCGTCGCCACCGCCAAGAATATAGTCGTTGGTGGCAAGCTTGTAGACCGCATTCACATCCAGATCAGCACCGCCAACAGTAACCGATGCGATCCGCGATCCTGCAGGAGCAGTCGGATCATAGACAAAGGACATGCCTGATACCTGCGGGAAGCGCCCTGCGCCTTTTTCGACCTGACTGACCCCGTTTTCGAGAGCTGCCAGTAATTGCGAACCCGGCAGTTCCGTTACGACCGTAACGTTGCCGAACGGGAGTTCGGTCAGGATGTCGCGGCGCGTCAGGACGGTGCCTGGATCGTATGTCCGGTCAGCGCGGATACCGCCGCCATTGGCAATCGATACATCAGCACCGGTGCGCGCCCGGATCGCATCAGCAATCAGGTTGCCCATGGCGCTTTCCTCGGCCCGTACGACGTTCCGGCGCGAATCGAGTGCGGTTTCGGTGGTTCCGATTTCCACATTCAGGCTTTCGTCCAGTTTCGCCGTGAAGGCATCGACCATGGCCTGGCTTTCCGGGTCAGGCTCAACCATTGCCGTGTCGATGAAACGGAACATCGGCACCCAGTCGATGGTCCGCTTGCCGTCCTTGTCAGCCCCGATTTCGACCGTCAGGTCGACAGGTGACAGAAAACGCCCGTCGATTGAGGTTTCGACATAGGCCGTCACCCCGTCATAGGCCGTGGCATAGGAATGGTCGTCACCCGACATGATCACATCGAAGGCATGGCTCGCGATCAGCGCCCGATCATTGGCCATGTTGGTCTGAACGACGCCCACAACGATGTCCGCCCCGTCGTCACGCGCCTGTTTGGCAGCGGCAACGGCGGTGTCGACGGTTGGCAGGAATACCAGATCACCCGTGCTCGACACTTCGGGTGAGGTGTCCTGCGCCACAGGGATCAGGGCAACCTTCACACCGCCCACATCCTTCATCATCACGCCGCCAAGGCCCGGTACAGGCGAGCCATCGGCATTTGTGATATTGATTGCAGCCCAAGGGTATTTGGAGGCCGCCATCTTTTCGAGAAAGTTTTCCGGTCCGAAGTCAAATTCGTGGTTACCGGGAACGGCAATGTCGAAGGGGACAAGGTTGGTCAGATCAATCGTATTCTGTCCCTTGTCAAAACCCGACAAAAGCGAAGGCGACAGCATATCACCGTCAAAAACGTAAAGTGTGTTCGGGTTTGCCGCGCGTTCTGCCCTGGCCACGGCATTAATGCGGGCAAAACCTCCGCGCCCGTCCTCTTCGGAAAAGCTGTAAGCATCACCGAGGCCAAGAATTGTCAGCTTGACCGTTTCGCCATAGGCAGGTGCGGTTGTAACAGCGGCAAGGGCGGTTGCACCGGCCAAAAGCGCTGCAAATCGGGATCTGGGTGTAGACATCTGAATTCTCCCTCCGGGTTTTTATGGCGCAACTTTGCGGCCAGCGCAGACCAGAGTCAAAGCCATTCCACCGCTTGCCGGACGGCCACCAGCATCGCTGCGAATGTTCTGGGCCATTGACCGCAGCATTTGCGCAGGGCATCACCGGCGCATGTTGGTGTTCAAGATATTTCGCCGCCCGGAATGGGACGCGTTCAAGGCTGCCGGGCAAACCGCAGGCGCACCCGTCGATCTGGCCGATGGGTTTATCCACTTTTCTACAGCGCCACAGGTTGCGGCAACGGCGGCCAAACATTTCGCCACTGAAAGCGATCTGGTGCTGGTGGCAGTTGAGACCAAGCGCCTGGGCGACGCGCTGAAATGGGAAGTGTCGCGCGATGATGCGCTTTTTCCCCATCTTTACCGCGACCTGAAGCTGGAAGAGGTGCTTTGGGACAAATCGCTGCCCTTGGGTGCAACTGGTCATATCTTTCCGCAAGGTGTGTTGTGAAGCTTTACGAACGTGCCGGACTTTGTGCGCTGCACCGGTTTGATCCGGAAACGGCACATGGGCTTTCGCTGAAAGCCCTGTCTATGGGTTTGGCCCCCCTGCCTGGTCCGGTGACATCGCCGCGTCTTGCAACCACGCTATGTGGGCTTTCGCTGCCAAACCCTATCGGTCTGGCCGCAGGTTACGACAAGAATGCAGAGGCGGCCGGTGCGCTGATGCGGGCCGGGTTCGGCTTCATCGAGCTCGGGGCCGCGACCCCACGCCCACAGCCGGGAAACCCGCGCCCAAGGCTTTTCCGGCTGAGCGAGGACCGGGCGGTCATCAATCGCTTTGGCTTTAACAATCAGGGGGCAGATGCGATCGCGTTGCGATTGTCTCGGCTTGACCGCACCATTCCTGTGGGCCTGAACCTCGGGGCCAACAAGGACAGCGCTGATCGCGCGGGCGACTTCAGCAAGGTGCTTGCCACCGCAGGCCCTTTCGTCGATTTCGCGACGGTCAATGTCTCATCGCCCAATACCGAAAAATTGCGTGATCTGCAGGGCAAGGCCGCACTTTCCAGCCTGCTGGCGGGGGTTATCACAACCCGCGATG
>JAOUMG010000495.1 GCA_029881635.1 Paracoccaceae bacterium
ACCGGCTTATGAACGAAGTACCGACTGTTTTGATGATCATCATCGTCATCTCGGTTATCGTAAAGTTCTGAGCGTTGATTGACTCCGGCCATGTTGTCGGTGTAATTGCGGCCAATCCCATCCGTCCGGAATGGGTATTTCCCCTGATAAGACATCGCGCCGCTACGGTTGTACCGCGCTTATTCGATTGGTTTAATGAATGACCCAGGAACGTCTGAACCTTGCCGATCTCAAGAAGAAAAGCCCTGCTGATCTTCTGAAGATGGCTGAAGAGCTGGATATCGAAAACGCCTCGACCATGCGTAAGGGCGAGATGATGTTTTCGATTCTCAAGGAAAACGCAGAAGAAGGCTTTGAGATCAGCGGTGACGGTGTACTGGAGGTTTTGCAGGATGGTTTCGGATTTCTGCGGTCGCCAGAAGCGAACTATCTGCCGGGCCCGGACGACATCTATGTCAGCCCCGAAATGCTGCGGCAATATTCGCTCCGCACCGGTGACACTGTTGAGGGGGTCATCAAGGCACCGGGTGAGAATGAACGTTATTTTGCACTGACCAAAGCCTCAAAGATCAACTACGAAGATCCGGAAAAAGCCCGTCATAAGGTAGCTTTTGAAAACCTGACGCCTCTCTATCCGGACGAACGCCTAAAGATGGAAACTGACGACCCGACGGTCAAGGACCGCTCGGCACGGATTATCGATTTGGTTTCACCCATTGGCAAAGGTCAGCGTGGGCTTATCGTGGCACCACCGCGAACCGGTAAAACTGTTCTATTGCAGAATATCGCCCATTCCGTCGCGACCAATCATCCGGAATGCTATCTTATTGTTCTGCTGATCGATGAGCGCCCCGAAGAGGTGACCGACATGCAGCGATCGGTAAAGGGCGAAGTTATCTCCTCGACCTTCGATGAACCAGCAACCCGGCACGTGGCTGTTGCGGAAATGGTCATCGAAAAGGCCAAGCGATTGGTCGAGCACAAGCGCGATGTGGTGATCTTGCTGGATTCGATCACACGCCTTGGGCGGGCCTACAACACCGTTGTACCGTCCTCAGGCAAGGTTCTGACCGGCGGTGTCGATGCCAATGCCCTGCAGCGGCCTAAGCGGTTCTTTGGGGCTGCTCGGAATATCGAGGAAGGCGGATCACTTACCATCATCGCCACGGCGTTGATCGATACCGGTAGCAGGATGGATGAGGTCATCTTTGAAGAATTCAAAGGCACCGGCAACTCCGAGATCGTTCTGGACCGCAAAGTCGCAGATAAACGCGTCTTCCCGGCGATGGATATTCTCAAATCCGGTACCCGCAAAGAAGACCTGCTGGTGGATAAGAACGACCTGCAGAAAACCTATGTCTTGCGCCGTATCTTGAACCCGATGGGCACCACGGATGCCATTGAGTTCCTGATCTCGAAGCTGAAGCAAACCAAAACAAACGGTGAGTTCTTCGATTCGATGAACGCCTGACTTGTTGTTTTAAAACAATAGGTTAAATTGAATATGGATACGATTTTCGCGCTGGCTTCTGCACGCGGCAAGGCAGGCATTGCGGTAGTACGCATATCGGGCCCCTCGGCATGGTCAACTGTAGAGAGCCTGGCCGGTGTGGTGCCGCCACCGCGCGTATCCAGCTTGCGTAAGCTGGTGCTGGATGGCGATACGCTGGACGAAGCGCTCGTATTGGTTTTTGCGGAAAACGCCAGCTTTACCGGCGAGCAATCCGCCGAACTGCATGTTCATGGTGCAGCAGCGACAATCGCCGCTGTGTTGTCTGCCCTTTCCGCGCAGCCTGGACTGCGTATGGCGGAAGCGGGCGAATTTACCCGGCGAGCATTGGAAAATGGCAGACTGGATCTGGCCCAGGTCGAAGGCCTTGCCGACCTGATCGAAGCGGAGACCGAAGCACAGCGCCGGCAGGCTTTGCGGGTAATGTCCGGTGCTGTCGGTCAGCGTGCGGAGGTGTGGCGCAAGGCGCTTATTCGCGCGGCGGCGCTGCTTGAGGCAACCATTGATTTTGCAGATGAGGATGTACCGGTTGACGTAACGCCCGAAGTTTTCGATTTGCTGGGTGGTGTGGCCGAAGACCTCGGGCAGGAGATCAGGGGCTTTGGAGCTTCTGAAAGAATTCGGGTGGGCTATGAGGTTGCGATCGTAGGGCGGCCAAATGCCGGAAAATCCACGCTTTTGAATGCGCTGGCCGGGCGGGATGCTGCGATCACTTCTGATGTTGCTGGAACAACCCGCGACGTGATCGAGGTGCGGATGGACCTTGGTGGTCTCGCGGTTACCTTTCTGGACACAGCAGGACTACGGGGGCCCAAGGATACAGTGGAAGCACTGGGAATAGATCTGGCTGTCCGTCGCGCCCGGGACGCGGACCTAAGGGTATTCTTGCTCGATGGCGGTTTGCCGCCTTTGCTTGAGCCACTGCCTGATGACATATTGGTTCAGGGCAAGGCTGACCTGAGCCTGCCTGTTTCTTTGGAGGCAATGTTTGCCTTGTCGGGTAAAACCGGGGCTGGGGTTTCCCAGCTTGTTGAGCAAATAACTAAGTATTTTAAAGATGGATCCAGCGGCGCAGCGATCATTACGCGTGAGCGGCATCGCCAGGCGATTGAGCGCGCTATAGGGGCTATAGAATCGGCGCGTGATGAAGTAAGAGACCCAGAAGGTCACGCCGAGATTGCCGCTGAAGAACTGCATCGGGCCATTCGGGCGCTCGATACCCTTGTTGGCCGGATCGACGTAGAACATTTGCTGGATGAAATTTTTGCCAGCTTCTGCATTGGAAAGTGAGGAGTGTTTCAC
>JAOUMG010000496.1 GCA_029881635.1 Paracoccaceae bacterium
GGCATGCGAGATGCTTCGTCCAAAAGCATGATTCTGCAAACTCCGCCGCCAAGAATTTGCGTCGTCAATGCGCACAGCAACGGACACGGGCTGTGAACCCGTATCCATTGCCGTCCAGCCACAAAGCGGTTATTGCTGCTGCAGTGAGTATACGTGATTGATCAACGCAAGCACTTTACCGCGTACAAAGCCTTCTGCGTTGTACTGCCGAATGTAATCGGAGTAATACTCCGCTGCCTTAGCGTTGTATTCGTTGCCCCAGATCGGCATATCACGCGAACCATGTGCCCTTACGTCTAACCGTCCATCTATCATTTGGTAGACACGGTCATAGGGAAACACCCCGGCATTGGCCTTCTGCAACATCGTGATGTCGGGAACGCGCGTATCGATGATCCCCGCGTATGGCCCGTCCCCTTTGCCGGTCTCACCGTGGCACACGGCGCAGTTGTTAAGATACTCCCGCTTTCCGGTATCATCGGGCGCTGCTGCGCACACGGATGTCAGCATCAAGAAGCCACTGATGACCGCGACCTTAGTCTTGTTTGCGCTCATAGCTTTATCCTCTTTCGGGTCTTATCACTTAATAATATTGAGAAATACGAAACAGCACCGTTTGCGCCTGCGCGGCAACCTCCTCCCTTGTGCGGATGCAAACTCCTCTATCTAAAACATACGCCCTGCCATCTGAATTGGACAGGACCCAATACCGGAATCATTTGAGCCTGATCATAAAACCGCCCCGTCCAATTATCGAACGCCCGGGGCGATCGGTTTTGAGTATTGGGTAGGCCCATTATGTTCGGGCAATTGCAGTTCGCGGGCTGCAGTCCATCCGGCCCGACCTGCCGTCTCAGAGTTTTATCTTTTGCTCCAGCGGCAGTTCCTGACGCGGCGCCCACTCTGCCATCGATCCGTCGTAAAGCCTGGCCTGCTTGTTGCCCAATACGCCGTAGGCCACGAACCAACTGAGTGCCGCCCGGCTGCCGGTGTGACAAAAATGGACCTGCTCGCCCGACAGTGGGATTTCCAGCGTATCGAACAACTTGCCCAGGCCCTCAGTGCGCAACAGCTGGCCGGCCCCGTTCTCCGTTAACCAATCGTAGGGCAGGTTGCGGGCACCCGGGATGGTCCCCGGACGTTCATCTTTCCCACCCGCATGCAGCCCCACGTATTCACCTGTCGAGCGGGCGTCGACAAAGCTCGCGCCGGCCGCCAGGGCCCGCTGAACTTGTGCCACGTCCATCTTCAGGGCCTCGTCAGGCCGGGCCTTGTAGACGGCAGGTTCTGGCTGCCAGTCATCGGGTTTCAGGCGACCCATGCCAAACTGCCCGGCATAGGCGGCCAGGCCCCATTGAGTATGGCGACCTGTTCGTGACCCAGGGTTTTGAGGGTCCAATACACACGTGCAGCAGCCGCCATTTCGCCGGCGGCAAGGCCCGTCGGCACGATCAAGACCTTGGAATCGATCGTAATGCCGAGTTTTCCCAGTAGCCCCTCGAGGTAGCCCACCGGCGGCAACATCCCGTTGGGCACCTTTGGTCCCTGGGTTCGCCACTTTTCGTAAGGGGCGTTGACTGAACGCGGCAGATGGAAACGGCGGTAATTGGCCGGCTCCTGTATATCGAGCACCACGATTGCCTGGTCATTGGCATTTGCCTCGACCCATTGACTGTCGACCAGCGCGGGCATGGCATGCACCAGCGGTGCCAGGAAGAGAAAACAGCAAGTGACCAGGGCTCTGTACATGGGCGTACCCTCTAGGGTGTTGATGGATTTGGCGCAAATTCCGGCGCACGCCTGCCGTCATCCGAGCACCGATTTCAGGTCACTGCAACCCCTGAACAAGCGCCGTCAATCGCGCCGTAACCCAGCACCGTGGTCTGCCATTCGGCCCGGGCCGCTTCCAGGCCTTACAAGGCCCGATAGCCCACGGGGCAGCGCAAAAGCTGTTACGCTTCTTCGACTGTCAAAGCCGGAACCGGGTGGGACTTCCGTACCGATGCACCTCCCCTGCCCCGTCCCGGATCACATGCACCGGCGTGCACGTGCCTTTCCACTTTTGACTACACAGGATTGCCCATGGCCAAACCCAACTACGCCTTCGAGAAACGTCAGCGAGATCTCGCCAAGCAAAAAAAGAAGGAGGAAAAGCGGCTGCGCAAGAAGGCACCCGAAGATCCACCCAAGCCCCCCGTCGATTAGAGGGCCTGGGCGTGATCGTCAGCCATTCACGTTAGGTCGCCGCAAGGCACGGCCGCGCTTACCCCGAACATGGACGGTTGCGCGGACATCGGCAGACCAATGACCGGGCGTGCTGCCGGAAAAGGTTCACTTCGGCGACAGGACGCCTTTCAGGAGATTCGCTACCGTATCGCCCCCCTGGGTGCGGACGAAATCCAATACGACCGGGACAAACTTGCCGACCATGCTGCTGTCCAGGCCAAGCTTGCCGAAACCGCCGGCCAGGCTCGCGAGCGAGCCAAGCGCGCCGGACCCGCCGCCGAACGACGACAGCATGCCACCGAGGGCCCCCATCACGCCCCCGCCGCCGGCAGCCGGCGCAGCACCTATCATGTCGTCCACACCCGACACCTTGTCCGCAATCTGCGCAAATTCGCCGCCACTCAACTTGTCTTGCGCCAGCTTGAACAGCATCCCGGCCCCACCCTTGGCCTGCGCTTCCGAAACACCCAGGCTGGACACCAGTTGGTTAATAAGATCCATATTTCAATCCTCGATTAGTTGCTGATTTGTATGACAAAGCTTTCCACGCGACAAGACGCCCACCGCACCTGGCGCGGCATC
>JAOUMG010000497.1 GCA_029881635.1 Paracoccaceae bacterium
GGAGAGTTCACGACCGTGCATCGAATGTTCCTTATTGAGAATAATTCTCAATTGCAGAAGATAGCACTTGCGGCGCGTTTGGCAAGGGCCAATAAATCAGCGAAGGTAAAATGCGCGTCAGGGAAAGCGATATGTCAGATCAAAAGCAGCGGCTTGCCCGGCAATTCATTGAATCCATTCCTCATTCGCGGGCGCTGGGTATGGTTCTGGACCAGATAGAGGATGGCACGGCGACGATATCAATGCCCTATGACACAAGGTTTGTCGGTGATCCGGAAACGGGTGTGATACATGGCGGCGCCGTTTCTGCGCTGATGGATACCTGTGGCGGTGCCGCAGTCATGAGCCACCCCACGGCGCCTACCGCCACCGCCACGATCGACCTCAGGATCGACTACATGCGCCCGGCAACACCCGGTCAGCGGATCACGGCGCGGGCGGAATGCTATAACGTCACGCGGTCGGTTGCCTTCGTCCGGGCAACAGCTGTTGATGAAGACAGCGCGCGCCCGGTGGCAACGGCGACCGGGGCGTTCACCGTGGAACGCGCGCCGGGTACCAAGTCATGAAACGACCAAAGCCCGAGCCTGTACAGATCGTCAAGCAACGCCGGGATGCAGCGCTGAGAGCATTGGTGCACGGGGTACCCTATATTCAGTTTCTGGGCATTCAGTTCGACCGCCGCGGCGATGAACTGACCGCATTGCTGCCCTTCGATGAAAAGCTGATCGGCAATCCGCAATTGCCAGCCATCCATGGCGGGGTCACGGCGGCATTTCTGGAAGTGACGGCGATAATCGAACTGAGCTGGTCCATGGTCTGGGAAGAGATGGAGCGCGGTAACCTCGATCCCTCCACGCTCGACGCCCGGCATCTTCCACGGCTTCCCAAGACGATTGACTTTACCGTCGATTACCTGCGCACCGGCCTGCCGCGCGACGCCTATGCGCGCGCACGGGTGAACCGGTCAGGGCGACGCTACGCGAGTGTCCATGTCGAAGCATGGCAGGACAACCGGTCGCGCCTGTTCGCCCAGGCGACAGGTCATTTCCTGATGCCGGGCGTCGAGCCCGCGGGCAAAGATGGCTGACATCACCCATCGGCGGGTATTGAACATCGCGCTGCCGATCGTTCTGTCAAACGCAACGGTACCGTTACTGGGCGCTGTTGACACCGGCGTTGTCGGACAGATGGGGCAGGCTGCGGCTATCGGCGCGGTTGGCATCGGGGCCGTGGTGCTGGCCTCCATCTACTGGATATTTGGTTTTCTGCGGATGGGCACATCGGGGCTGGTTGCCCAGTCCCATGGTGCCAAAGACCCCGGGGAAACGGGTGCAATCCTGATGCGGGCCCTGATGATCGGCGGGGCTGCCGGGGTGCTCTTCATTCTGTTGCAGGGGCTGCTTTTCCGCGGTGCTTTCGCGCTTGCCCCCGCTTCGGCCGAGGTTGAGGCACTAACGCAACGATATCTGGCGATCCGCATATGGGGTGGGCCGGCAACGATTTCGCTTTATGCGGTGACCGGCTGGCTTATTGCACTGGAACGCACAAAATCGGTGCTGGTGTTGCAACTGTGGATGAACGGTTTGAACATCGGGCTCGACTTCTGGTTCGTCCTCGGGCTCGGCTGGGGGGTTGAGGGTGTGGCGGTTGCCACCCTGATCGCGGAATGGAGCGGGCTGGCACTGGGGCTCTGGCTCTGTCGCGCGGGGTTTTCCGGCGGCCGGTGGTGTGACTGGGCGAGGGTTTTCAATCGGGTGCGCATCAGGGCAATGCTGGCCCTGAACGGCAATTTGATGCTGCGGTCGGTTTTGCTGCAGGGGGCATTCCTGTCTTTTGTTTTCTGGGGTGCACAATACGGCGATGTGACGCTGGCGGCCAATCAGGTATTGCTGCAGTTTCTGGAGATCACCGCCTTTGGTCTGGATGGGTTTGCCTTTGCAGCGGAATCACTGGTGGGGCAGGCCGTTGGCGCACGCTCGATGCGTGAGGTGCGCCGGGCTTCGTTGGTGACAAGCCAATGGGGCATTGGTGGTGCGGTACTGCTGGGGGCATTTTTCTGGTTTGTGGGCCCCTGGATCATCGACATCATGACCGTCGAGCCTGACGTGCGCCTGACCGCGCGGTCCTATTTGCCTTGGGTTGCCGTGGCCCCGATCATCGGTATCGCCAGCTGGATGTTCGATGGCATTTTTACCGGCGCGACGCTTTCTCGTGACATGCGCAATACCATGCTGGTTTCCGTGGCTATCTATGTCCTGGCGTTGCTGGGGCTGACGGCAGCCTACGAAAATCACGGGCTTTGGGCAGCGCTGATGGTGTTGAATATTGCGCGGGCGGTCACAATGGCAGCGCGGTACCAGAATGCGGAACGCGCCGCAGCCTTGCCCCTATAACCAGTCGGCGCGCCCCGATCCGACCGCATCTGCAATGTTCGGAAACCCGTCATTTGCCAGCAGGGCATCCAGACCTTGGGCAATATCCGCCACCAGCGACAGCCCTTTATAGACCATCGCGGTATAAAGCTGAACCGCCGAGGCACCGGCACGGATCTTGGCATATGCAGCTTCGGCGGTGTCAACACCACCGACACCGATCAGCGGAATCCGTCCATTGGTCAGTACCGACAACCGGGCAAGCACGCGGGTCGAGCGGTCAAAAACCGGCGCGCCCGACAAGCCGCCGGTTTCATGGGCATGTCGGCTTTGCAGACCGTCGCGGGCCAATGTGGTGTTGGTGGCGATCACAGCATCAATACCGGATGCCAGCGCCACTTCGGCAATATCCTCTAGATCCTGTTCACTCAG
>JAOUMG010000498.1 GCA_029881635.1 Paracoccaceae bacterium
CTGACCATGATCGCCGGTGGCATCATGTTTGCGCTGCTGGGCAAAGACCCGTTTTTGGCGATCAAAACCATCTTCTGGGATCCGTTGTTCGGGGAATTCGCCTGGTATCTGCGCGGTCAGCTGCTGGTCAAGGCAGGGCCGCTGATCCTGATTGCGGTGGGCCTTTCATTGGGTTTCCGCGCCGGGATCTGGAATATCGGCGCTGAAGGTCAATACATCATGGGCGCTATCTTTGGTGCTGCAGCCGGGCTTGCTGTCTATCCGACGGAAAGCCGGTTGATCTTTCCGGTAATGATCCTTGCGGGCGCCTTTGGCGGCTGGATCTGGGGTATGATACCGGCCATTCTGAAAACCCGGTTCAACACCAATGAGATCCTTGTTTCGCTGATGCTTGTCTATGTGGCCCAAACGATCCTGTCGAAGGCCGCCACGGGATTCTTGCGTAATCCGCAAGGCCAGGGCTTTCCCGGCAGCCGCAACTTTTCCACCTTTCCCGCGGCGCATAACCCCGAGCTGATCGCCGGATCAGGCATGCATTGGGGGGTGGTTGCCGCCTTCATTGCGGTCATTTTTGCCTATATCCTGCTGCAGCGTCATATCCTTGGATTTCAGATCAAACTTGCGGGCCAGGCACCGCGGGCCGCGCGTTTTGCAGGCGTAAACCCGACCCGGTTGATCGTGCTCTGCCTCGGGCTGTCGGGGGCGCTGGCAGGCATGGCCGGGCTATTCGAGGTAACCGGCCCGGCAGGCCAGATCAGCATTGATTTCGCTTCGGGTTATGGCTTTACCGCCATTATCGTGGCCTTTCTAGGTCGTCTGAACCCGCTTGGTATTTTGCTGGCAGGGCTGGTGATGGCGCTAACCTATGTGGGGGGGGAAATGGCCTCAACCAATCTCGGCCTTCCCTCGGCTGCCATTCAGGCCTTCCAGGGGATGCTCTTGTTCTTCCTTCTCGCGGCGGATCTTCTATCGAATTACCGCATTCGCTTATCGCTCATTGCCAAGGAGACACGCTGATGGATTTCATGGGAATTAGTCCATCTGTATTGATTGCCTCGCTTATGGTGGCATCGGTGCCGATAATGCTGGCTGCCATCGGCGAACTGGTGGTCGAAAAGTCCGGCGTCTTGAACCTCGGAGTCGAGGGAATGATGATCATGGGCGCCATCTGCGGTTTCGCGACGGCCGTCGAAACCGGAAGCCCGCTTTTGGGTTTTCTCGGCGGTGCGGCGGGGGGTGCGGCGATCAGCATAATTTTCGTTCTGCTGACCCAGATATTCCTGGCAAACCAGGTCGCCACCGGGCTTGCACTTACGCTTTTTGGTCTGGGGCTTTCAAGCCTGATCGGGCAGGGCTATGTGGGCATAAAGCCGCCTGCAACAGGTGCCGTACCCTTTGGTCCGCTGCGTGATATCCCCTTCATTGGCAAGGTCATCTTTAGCCATGACTGGATGGTCTATGCATCCGTCGCCATCATTGCCGCAGTCTGGGCTGTGCTCAAGTTCACCCGCGCCGGGCTGATCCTGCGGGCAGTTGGCGAAAGCCACGATGCCGCCCATGCGCTTGGCTACAAGGTTATCCGCATTCGCGTTCTGGCGATTTTGTTCGGGGGGGCGATGGCTGGGCTCGGTGGGGCCTACATCAGCCTTGTGCGCGTCCCGCAATGGACCGACGGAATCACCGCCGGGGCGGGCTGGATCGCCCTTGCCATCGTGGTCTTTGCCAGCTGGAAACCGTGGCGTGTGCTGATCGGGGCCTACCTGTTTGGCGGCATAACCGTTTTGCAGTTGAATTTGCAGGCGGCAGGTGCACGTATTCCTGTCGAATATTTGTCAATGAGTCCGTATCTGATAACCATCATTGTGCTGGTCATCATGTCTTCTGGTCGCGGCCGCGCCTCGCTTAGCGCGCCGGCAAGCCTCGGTCAGAATTTCCACGCCTCACGCTGAGGCCAACATCAAACCGGGGCAAATGCCCTATCCAACGGGAGACTGAAATGAAAAGAAGAACATTGCTCGCAACCGCTGCCATTGGCCTGGGCCTGGCTTTCGGTGGGGCTGCGCAGGCGCAGGACAAGACCAAAGCCTGCTTCGTCTATGTCGGTCCGATCGGCGATGGCGGCTGGACCTACCAGCATGACCTCGGCCGTCTGGCAGTCGAGGCGGAATTCGGCGACAAGGTAGAAACCGCCTATCAGGAAAATGTGCCTGAAGGGGCCGATGCAGAACGGGTTCTGACCCAGATGGCGCTTTCCGGCTGCGACATCATTTTCACCACTTCCTTTGGCTATATGGATGCCACCAATGCCGTGGCTGCCAAGTTTCCCAATGTGAAGTTTGAACATGCCACCGGCTACCGCCGCGATTCAGCCAACGTGTCGACCTATAATGCCCGCTTTTACGAAGGCCGCGCTGTCATGGGTACAATCGCGGGCCGAATGACCAAATCCGGCAAGATCGGCTATATCGCCTCTTTCCCGATCCCCGAGGTCATCCAGGGCATCAACTCCAGCTATATCCATGCCAAAAAGGTCAACCCCGACGTGACGATTTCGGTGGTCTGGGCCTATACCTGGTTTGACCCGGCGAAAGAGGCCGACGCGGCCAAGGCGCTGATCGAACAGGGCGTCGATGTGATCCTCGCCCATACGGATTCGACCGCACCGCTGGCCGAAGCAGCCAAAACCCCCGGTGTGATCGGCTTTGGTCAGGCCTCCGACATGGCCGAATACAAGCCGAGCCCCCGCGTCTCATCCATCATCGACAACTGGGCACCTTATTACGTGAAGCGCGTACAGGCTCTGATG
>JAOUMG010000499.1 GCA_029881635.1 Paracoccaceae bacterium
CCGCCAGTGGCAAGGCTTATTCGGATGTCGAATGCCTATCTGGCCTTCGCATCCGAGAATACCAACCTCTGGCGAGCGCTGTTCGATCTGGAGATGACCAACGAAATGCCGGTGCCCGAGTGGTACCTTAAGGAACTGCAACAACTTTTCGCCCATATTGCACGTCCGGTGTCGGAGTTATTTCCCGATCTGACCCCTGAAGATCTGGATCTGATGACACGTGCGCTCTTTTCTTCGGTGCACGGTATCGTCCTGCTGGGGCTGCAAAACCGCATCTCGGGCGTTTCCCGCGGGAACATTGAAAAAATGATTGGGCATGTTTTGCGCAAAATTGGAAACTGACTGTTTCCTGAACGATGTTCACATTTTTGTTGAACGGCGTTCAAAAACCTATATATCTCCACTTGTGAACGACGTTCATAAATGGAGACGAAAAAATGTTTGGAACAATCAGAACTCTTCTGACAGGTGCGCAAGCCCGCAGTGAAGAACAGTTGCGGGTTGCCTATGCCCCGGAACTGATCGAGCAGAAAATTCGTGAAGCGCATGATGGCCTGAAAGCAGCGAAAGCCGCATTGGCCAACCTGATACAACGCGAACGAAGCGAATTGCGTCAGATACAGGCACTGGAAGGCCGGGTGACCGATCTTATGACGCGAACAAAGTCAGCGCTGGATGCGGGCCGCGAGGAGTTGGCCGGAGAAGGTGCCGAGGCTATCGCTGCCATGGAAAACGAACTGGCCTTGCGGCGAGATACCGCCCGACGGCTGGAAACACGCACCTTACGCCTGCGCCAGTCGGTTGAGGCAACCAACAGGCGCATCATCGACCTAAAGCAAGGCGCCGGCTTGGCACGGGCGGTTCACCGTGAACAGGCGATCCAGGCAAGGCTTGGCAATACACTCGCCAGTGATAGCCCCATTGCCGAGGCGGAAGAGCTGATCGCTACAATTCTGACACGCGATGACCCGTTTGAGAAGGGCGAGATTCTGCGTGAGATTGACCGCGGACTTGATCGTGTCGACCTGGGTGAACGTATGGCAGCCGAAGGTTTCGGGAAATCAACAAAAATCACCGCCAACGACGTGCTGGCACGCCTGCAAGACAACTGATCAACAGAACTATTAGACCCAAGAACAGGAGCTAAAAATGAATATCCAGAAATCTGACAGCCATCTAATCATGTCGCTTAACGCGGTTGGCGTTGTTGCCGCCTATGGTTTGCTGGCCCTTTCGTTGTACCTTTCGACCGAAGTACCGCTATCCACCAAAGGATATTGGGGGATGGGTATCGTCCTGCTGACGCTCAGCCTGATCAATCTGGTCAAGTACCGCTTTGACGCCCGTGCCTATGAGGACCGGATCCGCCAACTTGAAGAAGCACGTAACGAACGTCTTCTGGAAGATTTCGTGTCGGACCCCAAAAACCCCTGACGCACCACAGCGCGGATCTAACCGTTGAAAATGGAAAAGGGGGCCAGTGGCCCCCTTTTTTTCGCCTGAACTCCGAAGAGGTTACATCCCCGGGTAAAGAGGGAAACGGGCACAGAGCTTGGCCACTTCGCCTTTGACGTCAGCCTCAACTGTGCCGTTGCCGTCTTCGCCATTTGCGGCCAGTCCATCAACGACCTTAACGATCATCCGGGCGATCTGGCGGAATTCCTCCTCGCCAAAGCCGCGCGTGGTTCCGGCGGGTGTGCCAAGGCGGATGCCGGAGGTCACAAACGGCTTTTCAGGATCAAACGGAACGCCGTTCTTGTTGCAGGTGATATGGGCACGGCCAAGCGCGGCCTCGGTCGCCTTGCCGTTGACCTTCTTTGGCTGAAGATCTGCCAGCATCAGGTGGTTGTCAGTGCCGCCGGACACGATGTTGATGCCACCTTTCATCAGCTCATCCGCCATGGCGCGGGCGTTTTTGACGACCTGCGCGGCATAATCCTTGAACTCGGGGCGCAGCGCTTCGCCGAAGGCCACGGCTTTGGCGGCGATGACATGCATCAGGGGGCCGCCCTGCAGGCCAGGGAAGACGGCAGAGTTGATCTTTTTCGCGATGTCCTCGTGATTGGTCAGGATCATGCCGCCACGCGGACCGCGCAGCGATTTGTGCGTCGTTGTGGTCACGACATGGGCATGGGGCAGGGGCGAGGGGTGCTGGCCACCGGCGACAAGACCCGCGATATGGGCCATGTCAACCATGAGATAAGCGCCGACCTCGTCTGCGATCTTGCGGAACGCTTCCCAGTCCCAGATGCGGCTATAGGCGGTGCCACCGGCGACGATCAGCTTTGGCTTGTTGGCCAGCGCGGTTTCACGGATTTGCTCCATATCCAGCCGTTCGTCCTGCTTGCGCACCCCGTAGGAGACGACCTTGAACCACTTGCCCGACATGTTCACGGGCGAGCCGTGGGTCAGGTGGCCGCCGGAATTCAGGTCAAGCCCCATGAACGTGTCGCCGGGCTGAAGCAGCGCCAGAAACACCGCCTGGTTCATCTGGCTGCCGGAATTCGGCTGAACGTTAGCAAAACCGCAGTTGAAAAGCTCTTTGGCCCGCTCGATCGCCAGGGTTTCGGCCACATCGACGAACTGGCAGCCGCCGTAGTAGCGTTTGCCGGGGTAGCCTTCGGCATATTTGTTGGTCATCACCGAGCCTTGTGCTTCCATCACGGCACGGCTGACGATGTTTTCCGATGCAATCAGCTCAATTTCGTCGCGCTGGCGGCCAAGTTCGTCACGAATAGTGCCGAAAATCTCGGGGTCGCGGGAGGCGAGCGTTTCGGTGAAGAATCCGGCATCGCGATTGGCAG
>JAOUMG010000024.1 GCA_029881635.1 Paracoccaceae bacterium
TTAGTGGCCCTGCCAAAGGATGTAGCACCCGGGCAATCCGGGACTAAAGCGCATGTGTTCTGACCATCGCCAGGAAGCCCAAGGCTGAGACCTCACACAGGCATTTTGGTTCTGATGGTTGAAAGTGGTGGCGAGGGGGGGACTCGAACCCCCGACCTCGCGATTATGAGTCGCGCGCTCTAACCAGCTGAGCTACCTAGCCACTTCGACGGGCTAGCTAAGCCAGCCCTATTTCGCCGTCAAGGGTAAAACTCCCCTTGGTTCCTCCAGCTATTATTGAATATCGCGCGTTGGAATGCCAATCCAACAAGCCTGAAATGCGGTTGTCGGTACGTTACAAACCGCTAGGCTCGGTATTTAGAGCTGGTAATAGTCCCGGTACCATTTCACGAACAGGCCCATACCTGTGCGAATATCGGTCTGAGGCTGGTAGCCGGTGAGGCGGCGCAGAAGGTTATTGTCAGCCCAGGTCGCCCGAACATCTCCCTTTTGCATGTCCATCATGTTCTTCTTTGCGGTTTTGCCGGTTGCTGCCTCAATCGCAGCGATAAAATCGCCCAACGCTACTTTGTCACCATTTCCGATATTGACGACCCGCCAAGGCGCCACCGGAGAAAGGCTGTCGCCATCTGCGGTAGCCTCAGGTTTTTCTGGCCGCACAGGTGCCGCGTCGATCAACAGCCGTATGGCCCGGACAAGATCAGTGACATAGGTGAAATCACGAAACATTTTGCCTTGGCCGTAAACATCGATGGTGTCGCCTGCAAGGATGGCCTTGGTGAATTTGAAGGGTGCCATATCTGGCCGCCCCCACGGTCCATAGACGGTAAAGAAACGGAATGCCGTCGTCGGGATGTTCCAAAGATGCGCATAGGAATGGCTGAGCACCTCGGTGGCCTTTTTCGTGGCCGCATATAGTGAAACCTGAGTGTCTGCCTTATCGGTTTCGCGGTAGGGCATTTCGGTATTCGCGCCGAAAACCGACGAGGTCGAAGCCAAAAGCAGATGCTTTACCGTCACTTCGCGGGCGGCTTCCATTACGTTGAACGTGCCTTCGATATTGGCAGAGATGTAGCTACGCGGCGCCTCGAGGCTGTAGCGAACGCCAGCCTGCGCTGCCAGATGAACGATCACATCCGGCCGAAAGGCGGAAATATCGGCGAGAAGGGCGGCGTTGTCCTCCAGCATGCATTCGGTAAACCCGAATCCCGGCGTTTGATGCAATTCGCCCAGACGCCGCCGTTTCAGCGTCACATCGTAATATTCGGTCATCCCGTCCATGCCGTGGACGACGAAACCTTCATCCAACAGCACTTTCGCCAGATGAAACCCAATAAATCCGGCCACCCCGGTAATGTAGACCCGACGCATAAGGCAAATCCTTTGTGATACTGGCCGCGATCATTACCGGCTTGGCGCAAAAAGGTCCAACCCTGACCATCGCCAATTGCAGCAAGTCAGGGTAGGAAACCCAAGAAAGGATGCCCGACGCGATGCAAACGCAGATTCCCCTGACACGTGACCTTGTCCTTATCGGGGGGGGGCATGCACATGCCCTGCTGTTGCGCATGTGGGGGATGAACCCGGTACCAGGTGTCAGGCTGACACTGATCAGCCCAGATCCGACAGCCGCTTATTCGGGTATGCTGCCGGGCCATGTTGCCGGGCATTACCCGCGCCAAGCCCTGCAGATCGATCTGGTGCAACTTGCGCGCCACGCAGGTGCGCGGCTGATCCTGGGGCGGGCTGTGGGGATCGACAGGGCTTCAAAGCGGGTCATGGTGCCCGGCAGACCACCTGTGCCCTATGATGTGCTGTCGGTCGATATCGGCATTACATCTGAAATGCCCGATCTGCCGGGGTTTGCGCAGCACGCGGTACCAGCGAAGCCGCTGGATGCTTTTGCCGACCGGTGGCAGGCCTTTGTAGAGGCCGCCCATGCCGGGGAGATGCAAAAAAACGTTGCTATCATTGGCGGTGGCGTCGCGGGTGTGGAACTGGCACTTGCCGCTGCGTTTTGGCTCGGTTCCGGCGCTGGGGTCACGGTGGTCGAAGCGGCCGAGGCTTTGACCGTGCTGGGGCGCGGGGCGCGCGCGGCCCTTCTGTCCCATATGCAAAGAACCGGGATACGCCTGTTGACCGGGGTCACTGTTGCACGGATTGACGCGGAAGCGGTTCAACTGGCTGACGGGCGCACCATCGCATCCGCCTTTACCATAGGGGCCGCTGGCGCGATCGCACCAGACTGGCTGGGCGCGACCGGATTGGCCCTGAATGACGGATTTATCACCGTGGATAAAACGCTGCGTTCAGTCAGTGACCCTTGGGTTTTCGCGACGGGTGACATCGCCGATCTTGGCTATAACCCACGGCCCAAAGCGGGGGTTTTCGCTGTAAGGCAGGCGCCGGTGTTGTTGCACAATTTGACCGTGTCCCTGACCGGGAAAGGAAAGCTGGAAGCTTTCAAACCCCAGCGCGATTACCTGAAGCTGATTTCGACTGGTAACAAGGGAGCAGTGGCTGACAAATGGGGGCTGCCGCTCGATGGTCGATGGCTTTGGCGTTGGAAGGACCGGATCGACCGGCAATTCATGCGCAAGTTCACCGAATTGCCTGCGATGCCCGGGACTGCGTTGCCAAAACTTGCTGCCGAAGGTGTTCATGAAGAGCTGGCAGGTGGCAAACCGCTTTGCGGCGGTTGCGGCTCCAAGGTCGGTCAGGCCGCGCTGAAAACCGCCCTGGAAGACCTGCCAGCCCCGTCGCGATCCGATGTCCTGTCCGGCTCTGGTGACGATGCAGCGGTGCTGGCACATGGCGCGGGCTATCAGGTGATCACTACAGATCATCTGCGTGCCTTCACCGACGACCCCTGGCTATTGGCCCGGATAACGGCAATTCATGCATTGGGCGACATCTGGGCTATGGGTGCGCGGCCACAGGCGGCATTGGCCCAGATCACCCTGCCCCGCATGTCGCAGCGCCTGCAGACAGAAACCCTTCGCGAGATCATGGCCGCTGCAAAGGAGATCTTTTGCGGCGTCGGCGCGGATGTGGTGGGCGGTCACACGAGCCTTGGCGACGAACTGACAGTAGGGTTCACCGTCACCGGTCTGAGTGCGAGCCAACCTATCGGGCAATCGGGCGCGCGACCGGGCGATGCCCTGATCCTGACCAAGCCAATCGGCACTGGCGTGATTCTGGCGGCGGAAATGGCCCGCGCAGCACCGGGTCAGGCCGTTGCAGCGGCGTTGTCATCCATGAACAGCCCGCAGGCGATTGCAGCCGATATCCTTGCACCCCATGCCCACGCCATGACGGATGTCACTGGTTTTGGGTTGGCAGGTCATCTGATCGGCATGTTGGAAGCCTCTGGCGTGGCCGCTTCACTTGATCTTGACGCTGTGCCTTTTCTTGCTGGGGCTGAGGCGCTGTCAGCCGCGGGATATGGCTCAACGCTGCTTCCCGCCAATCGGACATCCATGGCCAAAATGTTTCTGAACGTCAGTGCCCGCAGCGAGTTGTTGTTTGATCCGCAAACTGCTGGTGGGCTGTTGGCAGCCGTGGCCGCTGAGAGTTTGGACGAAATCCGTGAAAGATTTAGGGCGGCGGGCGAAAATGTATCTGTCATCGGCCAGATTAACGAAGGGAAAGCATTCTTGACTGTCGAGGGGTAATTTCTGCCGGATCTAGTTGGCAGTCGAAACCAACCCCTCAACGGCATCAGCGACCCTGTCCGCAACAGTTTCAAGCGCCTCAGGCGTCAGGGCATCAACTGCAATAACGACTTCATTCTGTGTGTCGAACTTGGCGCGGTGTTTTTCGTAGCGTGGATCATAGTGGCGTAGCATCAGATCCTGCGCCAATGGCGCGAATTTTCCCGCGCCAGCCATTTCCAACCAGTCATCAACAACCCCAGCGGCATGAAGTGGCCGCAGCCTGTCGATTACACGGCTCAAACGGTCCAAATCCTGGGCAACATCGCCATAGGCGCGGGCAAGATAGGCAGCGCGGGCCCCAAGGGGGGCAGCAATCCGAATGCGAGGGGCATCGCCCATCGCGGACCACAATTGTTTTGGCAGCACGAGATTGCCGACCCTAGAGCTTTCAGCCTCGACTATGACCGGTCTTTGCGGGTCAAGCGATGCCAAGGCGACTGCCACCCGCCCTTCAAAAGCCTTTTGGCTGGGCTGACCGCCCGGCATCGCCCCGAAGAGTGATCCGCGATGGTTGGCCAGACCTTCCAGATCGATAACCTGCAAGCCGCGCGCGACCAACCGCGCCAGGACTTCGGTCTTGGCTGAGCCGGTATTGCCATCCAGAACAACCACTTGGGCGGCAACCGGTGTATCCTCGTTCTGGCTGACGATCAGCTTTCGCCAGGCTTTGTAGCCGCCCTCGACAAGCTCCACGCGCCAGCCAACTTGTGCTAGAATGGATGCAAAGGATCCTGACCGCTGCCCGCCGCGCCAGCAATAGACCAAAGGCCGCCAGCCACCTGATTTGTCCGAAAGCGGCCCCTCAAGATGTTTGGCGGCATTTCGTGCAACCAGTGCAGCACCCAGTTTTCGTGCCAGGAATGGTGACTGCTGTTTGTAGATCGTCCCGATCCGGGCGCGTTCTTCATCGTCCAGAACCGGCAAGTTGATCGCGCCGGGCAGATGATCCTCCGCAAATTCTGAGGGAGAGCGCACATCAATTACAGCGTCAAAACCCAACGCTGCTATCTGAGTCAAACTGGTGAGGGTCAGCGCCATGCGCCTCTCATAGCGCCGGAAACGTACCGCCGGAAGGGGCAAGCTTCATATCGTGAACCGACGGTCTTTGACCCACCCGGATGTGCAGCCCATGGATGGTTAGTAGACAGTCACGTTCGCGCCCAGTTCAACGCGGGTATAGAGATCCGTGACATGTTCGTTGACCATGCGCATGCAGCCGTTGGACACCGATCTTCCGATCGAGTTTGGTTCAATCGTGCCGTGAATGCGAATAGCCGTGTCACGACCGTTCTGATAAAGATAAATCGCGCGCGCTCCCAACGGGTTATTGGGCCCACCCGGCACACCGTCTGCATATTTTGCGTAGGATGGATTACGGGCAATCATTTCAGGCGTTGGCTTCCAGCTTGGCCATTCCACCTTGCGCCCGACATTTGCCGCACCACGAAACTGAAGCCCCTCGCGCCCGACTGCAACGCCGTAGCGGATCGCCCGGCCAGGCTTTGCGATGTAGTAAAGAAAGTGCTGCGAAGAAATGACGTGGATGGAACCGACCTCAAACTTGCGTTTCACCGGCACAACCACCGGATAAAACTCCGGCGCGATTTTCAAGCCAGGCAGATTGGTCAGCGAAGGATCAATCGTGAGGCTTTGCATAGCCATTGCGGATGTTGGAACGGCCGTGACAGCCGTTGCCGCGAATGCACCCAGCATAAGATTGCGTCTATCCAGCATTGCAAGTCCCTCCTTCAATTCAACCACTGACGGCAGACCTTCACCAGCGTCGTCGACGATTGCCAGAAAAGCCATCAATGTGTTCGGATTCAAACTGCATTATTGGGCAAGGAGTTGGCGTAAATGTGCCATTCCTTCGGCGACGCATGCAAACCAATGCAGGCTCGAAACCTAAAAAACATCGATATTTCAAATATATAACCCCGATCATGTGCCTCAGGGCTGTGACTGATCCGCAACTTTTGGGTCCACCGCTGGCAACCAAAGCTCAAACGTCGAGCCTTTTCCAGGTTCGCTGAAAACCCGAATCTCTCCGCCACTGCGCGTAATCAGATTGCGGCTGATTGACAGGCCAAGCCCAGTGCCCGCACCTCGTTTCATTGTGAAAAACGGGTCAAAAATGCGTTGGATTACATCGTCGGGCATTCCTACGCCGGTATCCTTAACCGTGATACAGATCATAGGTTGCCCGCTCCGGTCGGCCATATGGCTGCTCAGTTTTAGATGCCCACCCTCGGGCATGGCCTGAATGGCATTGACCATGAGATTCACCAGAACCTGCTGTAACTCGGTCTGGTTCATGGCGACGGCTGCCCCGGCGCACAGGTCCAGTTCAACCGCTATCTCGGCCCTGGAAAGCAAGTGCTGAACCAAGGGCAGGGTGTCTTTGATGACCTTATCCGGGCTGTTCCCCATGCCGGTTTCCGCATATTCCTCGGGGCGGGCAAATTGCAGAAGTTTACTGACAAGAATGTGGATGGCCTGGATCTGTTCAACGATCAGGGTAAATTCGGTTTTCAGCTCTTCAGCGCGCGCGCCAAGATCGGCGTGAATGACATCAACATTTCCCTGAATGACCGCCAGTGGATTATTGATTTCATGGGCAACGCCTGCGGTAATTTCACCGATCGCCGCCAGCTTTTCTGACACGATCAACTGCCTTGTTGTGACTTCCAACTGGCGGTTCACCTCTTCCAGATCCCGGGTACGTTCGGCAACGCGGTTTTCCAGTTCCTCTGCCCAGTTGCGCAATGCCCGGTCACGTTGCTGAAGCTGATCGAGCAGTTTGTCGAGATGTATGGCGACCCGACCGATTTCGTCATCGGCACCCCGCGTCCCAGATCTTGCCCCCAGATCACCGGCTTCGACCTTGCCGATCGTGTGTGTCATGCGTTCCAGCGGCTTGAAAATACCCTGCGCCCAGCGCAATAGGATTGGCACGGACAGTAGCAGTATGGCCAGAAAACTCAGGCCGATTTGCTGAATGGTTCGCCAGCGGGCTTCGGCAAAGGGGGCCTCCAGAAATCCGACATAGAGCATGCCAACCCGGGCGCCAAAACTGTCGATGATCGGTTCATAGGCCGACACGTACCAATCATTGACCACAAATGCGCGGTCAAGCCAAACGCGCCCTTCGTCCAGAACCCGCGACCGGACAGCGGCCGAGACCCGCGTGCCAAGCGCACGCACATCTTCGAACAGCCGCACATTGGTGGATACGCGCACATCTTCAAGGAAAAGCGTTGCCGTCCCACGGCTGCCCTCGGTCAGACTGGCTGCGGGGTAGACCAATTCATTGATTTCGTCGATGAAGGCCAGGTTGCGGTTCAGCAAAAAGCCCCCAACAAGCGCCCCGCCCGGTGCAGGCGCCGCAGCATGCACCATCATACCCCGCGTCTCTTCGGTTCGATCGGTGGGAACCGCTGCAGGCGTCGGCAGCAGCACTAACAAGGCTTTTTTGGCAAGATCTGCGCTAAAACGCTGCAATTCATCAGGACCGAATATGTCAATGGCTGCACGCTCTTGCCCCGCCAAAGCGGCCTTGACGACCGGCCAGTCCGCCAAACCCTCCGTATCGGTAACCGAGGGCGATGACAGCACATTGCCAGCCTCATCAATCATGTAGAGAAAGTCGAGCCCCAGTTCCTGCCGTTCCCCCGCAAGGAAAACCTCCAAGGTGCTATCACCAGCTTTGATTTTCGTTTCCAATCTGGCCGACTGGCTGAGTGCTGCGATTGCGGCCCTCCGGCTTGCCAGAAGGCCCGCCAGATGCTGGTGGGCAATCGTCAGTTCGCCATTAACCTTGGAAATCAGCACTTCGTCAAAGCGGCGCGACCAGTTGGTTACCGTTACACCCAAAAGCAACGGCAAAATCAGGAGCATCGGCAACAGAGCAAGCAGCAGCAGCCGGGCTCGGACAGAGTGCCGGAATGCCAGAGGTGGCGTCACCGGCGGCTCAGACATTCCACATGGCACATTTGCGATCTATCGTTTTTCGAGACACGCCAAGTCGGCGCGCTGCCTCGGCCCGGTTTCCGCCCGATGCTTCTAGTATCGCCATGATGTGTCGCCGTTCCACTGCGTGGAGCGATTCAACCGGTTCTTCGTCAACAACCGCTTCGTCACTGGCAAATTCTGGGGGAAACTCACCCAATATGAGAGATCGTTCAATCAGATTGCGCAATTCGCGTACATTACCCGGCCATTCATACCGCGCGAGTTTTCGGGTAACAGCCTCAGTCAATGGCAGCCGGTTGACGCCCAATTCACGCGACAGGCCATCCATGAAGAGTTCGGCCAATTCGGCAATATCGCCCACGCGTTCGCGCAATGCCGGCATGTGCAGGCCCATCACGTTTATCCTGTGATACAGGTCTTTGCGAAAGCGCCCTTCGGCAACTGCTTTTTCCAGATCTGCATTGGTTGCGCAGACAAACCGCAGGTTAAGCGGTACTTCGCGGTCCGATCCAACCGGGCGGATGCGGTTGTCTTCGATGACACGCAACAAGGTCGCCTGAACCGCCAAAGGCAGTTCGACGACCTCGTCCAAGAACAACGTCCCTCCACTAGCCAGAAGCAGCAGCCCGTCTTTATGCTTGGTATCGGGCCCGATATCACCGAACAGATCCGATGCAACGCCCTCGGCAGAGATGTTGGCACAGTTGATGGGAACGAACGGCTTGTCACCACGATCCGACATCGCATGCAATGTACGCGCGGCGATTTCTTTACCGGTGCCGCTTTCGCCGGTCAGCAACACAGGCGTCGGCAGGCGCGCAACCTTTTCCAACGCGTTCCTGACAGTTTCAATCCGAGGAGACCGCCCGAGCAAACGCCCGCGGGCTGCCTTGCCATCGAAGCTAAGTTCATGTTTCAGCAACGAGTTTTCGCGGCGCAAAAGCCGCTGATCGATTGATCGGCGGACCGCATTCAGCAATTGGTTTGACCGGAACGGTTTTAGTACCAGGTCTGTCGCCCCAACCCTTAATGCGTGAATAGCGGTGTCCAGATCCGCATAAGCGGTCATCAGGATCACCTCAGAGAAAAAGCCGACCCGTCGCTGTTCGGCCAGCCAGTCAAGGCCGGACTGCCCCGGCATGACATTGTCGAGGATCACCAGATCAAAATGCTGTGCATCCAGAAGTTTCGACGCGGCTTCGGCATTTGCGGATTCTTCGATGCGCTTGCACAACGGGCTGAGCGTACGGACAAGGAAATTTCGCATCCCCGGTTCGTCATCTACAACGAGGATAGAGACCTGACGCAAAGCTGCATCGTGATGGGCATCTTCATCGTTTGGCATCGCGCGCGGAATATCGGTTGCGGCGGTCATAGTCATATCAGGCATCAGCCTTTCGCATCAGTCCAGGCGGACAGCCGCACCGGTGCTTGCTTCCTGACTAGAAAACCCGGCCCGATCAAGCCCAAGATCGGCGGCGACGGCGATGACTGCAATGGCCAGAAAAGCCAGGAACATGCTTCTCATATCTGTCTCCAGTCCCGCGTTCGGAAAGGGCCCGAAACGCTGCGAATACATTCAATAAAGGTGCGCAATTATTCAGCGGGCGTTTCTGAAATGGTCAGGTTTGCGTCCTTTTGCGTCACCTCATCGTACCACAGACCATGGTGTTCCTTTGCCCATTGAACGTCAACCTCTCCGGTTCCCATCGCGTCAAATGCGCCTTCCATACCGACAGAGCCGAGATAGATATGGGCAATGATGATGGCCATGAAAACAAAGGCGACGATACCGTGCCATAGCTGCGCCAATTGCATTTCCTGATGCGGTCCGAGTGCAGTGGGCAGTTCGCCAAATCCAAGCAGTTGCGGCAACCCGATGGCGTTCAGCTTTTCGAAGGTTACCGCGAACATGGGCAGTTCGAACGGGAAAAGCAGTGACAGGCCGGAAAGCGATATCGAAACACCCAGCACCAAGACCGACCAGAAAATGATCTTTTGCCCCGCATTGAACTTCTTGGCAGGCGGATGGACACCTTTGGTGAACAATCCGCCGCCCACGGCCAACCATTTAAGGTCATGGCGGTTCGGAATGTTATGCGCGATCCAAAATACCGTCACCAGTACAAGGCCCAGCATGAATGCCCACGCCACATTGTTATGCAGCCATTTACCCGCAATCGCGATAGTGGAGAAGGCGTCTTTGCCAAACAGTGGTATGAGCGCCATCCGCCCGAAAAGCGTGATCAGGCCTGTCACACCCAGAACGATAAAGGATCCGGCCAACAACCAATGGGCAAAGCGTTCGATGGCGTTAAACCGCATAATGGTCCGACCAGCCGCTTCTCCATCCAGACGGATCTTGCCACGCAATGCATAAAACAGAACCAAAACGCCCAGCATGCCCAGCAACAGGTAGCCACCCCATTTCGCGAGAGGACCCTCGCGGAACTGCAGCCACGCCATGCCCCCGTCTTGAATCAGCACACCTGCCGCAGGTCCCAGAGACGATACCGTCACATCCGCAGACCCGTAACGCATGGCTCGCCACAGCTCCGGGTCCGATGCGCCACCCAGCGTACCCAACTGCTCTGCTATGCCAGCGGCCGTGGAATCTGAACCGGTCGCATCACGGCGAAACGCATCGTCGATATTCTCACCTCGCTGGCGGGCCAGAATATCCTCCAGAGTTTGAGCGCCTCCGGTCGTGGCACGACTATCGACACCAGATTGCGCCAGACTTCCCTCTGGTGACAAAAGAACCAACATTAGCGCCAATAGAACACCAGAAAGTCTTCGCAGGGTCATCCGCCGGTCCCGATCTTTGAGTGACTGTCGTTAGAGATAGGAACACCTAATGATGTTCCTACCCGAGTTTTCTTGAGGGAGCCGCAATCTGAATGCAGCCCCCAATTTCTAGCCGTCTGGTATCAGTTGGCGGCTTTTTGCTCGTAAGCCGTACCCCAACCCCAGGCACCGGATCCAAAGCCGCGGGC
>JAOUMG010000501.1 GCA_029881635.1 Paracoccaceae bacterium
GATGGATTGCGACCCGGAATACCAGAGCTTCAGTGCGGTAAAAACCGACAGGGTGCCGAGTGTCACGATGAAGGGCGGCAGTTTGACATAAGTGACGAGCACGCCGTTGATCCAGCCCATCAGCGCACCGAAGAAGAGGCCGATGACAATTGCGAAAAAGGGTGGCAGGCCCACATTAACGGCCAGGTTGCCCATGATGATCGACGACAAGAGCAGGATGACGCCGACTGACAGGTCAATGCCCGCAGTCAGGATGATCAGCGTCTGGGCGATGGCGACGATCCCTGTAACGGTTACCTGTTTGAGGATCAGCGACAGCGTACCGGGTGTCATGAAGTTTGGCGCAATGATGCCAAAACCGATCACACTGAGAATGAGCACCAGTGCCGGGATCGACGTAGGGTGGTTGCGCAAGAAGAGGCGCAGCACGTGGCTGAAGGATTTGTCGTCGCGTTCAAAGGCGGCGACGGCCTTGTCGGCCTTGTTCAACCCGGCTTCGAATTCATTGATGGGTTTGGTGGATGAACCTGCCTCTGTCATCGGTCTTCTTCCCCCGTTCGTGGCAGTCAAAGGACTCGCCGGAATGCGCAGATACAAAGGGCGACAGTAAAGCCGCCCCTTGTGTAGTCAACCAAATGGAAACACGGCCGGGTTTAACCCCAGCAGAGCTCGGTTCCCTTGGCGCTGTCGATGGACGGCACGCCTTCGGCGGGTTTGTCGGTCACGAGGTTTACGCCGGTGTTGAAGAAGGTCAGGCCTTCTGACACCGTTGGCCTGGTCCCGTCAGCCGCGAATGCGGCAATAGCCTCGACACCCATTGATGCCATCAAGAGCGGGTATTGCTGCGATGTTGCGCCGATAGCGCCCGAAGCCACGCTGGCAACACCGGGGCAGCCGCCATCCACAGAAACGATCAGAACATCTTCCTTGCCGGCGTTTTGCAAGGCTTGATAGGCGCCTTCGGCTGCCGGTTCGTTGATGGTGTAGACCACGTTGATATCGGGGTCTTTAGCTAGAAGATTTTCCATCGCCGTCACACCACCCTCGACCGAGGCGTTCGAGGTTTCGTGGCCGATGACACGCGGATCGGATTCTGAACCCATGACCGACAGGTCAGGCACGTCAATGCCGAAGCCGACGAGAAAGCCGGTATCGCGCTGGACATCGACCGAGATGTTGTCCTTGTTGATGTCGAGCATACCGATCTTTGCATTGGCGGCGTCGTCGCCCAGCGTTGCCTTGGCCCATTGACCAATCAGCAGACCGGCCTGAAAGTTGTCGGTGGCAAATGTCATGTCCTGCGCTTCGGCATCAGCCAGCGGCGTATCCAGCGCAATGACCAGAATGCCAGCCGCACGGGCGTCGATCAATGCAGGGCCGACCGAGTCGTTCGAGGGCGTGATCAGGATACCCTTGGCACCTGCTGCAACGCAGTTTTCAATCGCGGTGATCTGTGGTGCGGCATCGCCGTCGGTCACACCTGCATAGGCTTGAAAATCCATGCCCATCTCCGTGGCCTTGGCTTCGGCGCCTTCTTTCATCTTCACGAAGAAGGGGTTGGTGTTGTTCTTGGTGATCAGGCAAGTGAGATCGGCAGCAGATGCCGACCCAGCCATCATCGCAAGCGCCCCTGCACTCAACAACGCTTTGGTATTGAATTTCATTGGTCGTCCTCCCTGAACTATCCATGGGATGAGGGGGCGTGCCCCAACAGCCCTATCCGACGCGACGGTCGAATCCCCACCGCACGGATGGAATATGGCCTTTTGGATGAGGTGCAGTCAATAAATAAATAAACTTGATTTATTAATTTGATCCCGCGTAATCTTGCCCGCATGACATCAACCGATACCACTGACAAAACAGATTCGATCACGATACGCGACCCGATGGGGGGGGCGAACCAGTCGGGTGTTCGCGATCACAATGAACGCCTTGTTCTGTCGCTGATACAACGCCATGGGGCCTTGGCCAGCGCGGATATCGCACGCCGAGCGAACCTGTCCGCCCAGACAGTGTCCATTATCATCCGCGCGCTTGAAAAGGACGGGCTGCTTGCGCGGGGAAATCCAATGCGTGGCAAGGTGGGAAAACCATCAATTCCCATGACACTCGATCCTGACGGGATATTGTCGCTTGGCCTTAATATCGGGCGCAAGAGCATCGACCTTGTGCTGATTGATGTCACAGGCACCGTGCGCACCAGCATAAAGCGCACCTATCCTTATCCGACCCCAAATGCCGTTATGGCCTTTTTAAAGGAAGCGATGGCACGTATCTGCGATCCGCTCACTGCCCATCAGAAATCCCGATTGGCAGGCATAGGAGTCGCAGCACCCTTCGAGCTTTGGAATTGGCTGGACGCGGTCAACGCACCCAAGCAGGCAATGCTGGAATGGCGTGAATTTGATCTGACGGCCAAAGTCACCCAGGAAACCGGATTGCAGGCCGTCGTACAGAATGACGCGACGGCTGCCTGCACCGCCGAACACGTATTTGGCCGTGGACGCGAATTTGCCGATTATGCATATTTTTTCATAGGATCATTCATCGGCGGCGGCGTTGTCCTGAACGATACTGTCTATGCGGGACGCACGGGCAATGCGGGTGCATTCGGCACCATTCCGGTCCCGTCAGGTGGTACGAAAGCCAGCCAGCTGATTCAGAATGCTTCCATTTATCTGCTGGAAAAACGACTTGAGGCAGCAGGAGCAAACCCGGCGGATATATGGTCGCCCGAATGCGACTGGTCGCAATTCGGCCAGCCGCTGGATGACTGGATCCAACACACT
>JAOUMG010000500.1 GCA_029881635.1 Paracoccaceae bacterium
GAACAGTGAACGGCAAGGAATAGATGAGCGACGCAATCACCAGACCGACAAAGGAAAAGGTCAATGTATTGCCGGTTGCCGTCACCCAGAACGCACCAAGCGGCGCATTGGGGTTAAAGACCAATAACAGATAAAATCCCAGAACCGTCGGCGGCAGCACCAGCGGCAGCGCGGTAATGGCCTCAACCACGGGGCGCAAACGGGATCTGCTGCGCGCCAGCCAGATTGCCAGCGGCGTGCCGAGCAAAAGCAATAGCAGCGTCACCGTGGCGGCCAACTTCAATGTCAGCCATAGCGGTTCAAGATCGGGAAGCGTCACGGCATATCCTCATATCCGGCGGCTCGGATGGCGTCACGAATTGACGGTGTACGCAAATAGTCAAGAAAACCAATGGCGGCCTGATTTCCCCGGCCCCTGACCAGCAGCACGGCATCCTGACGAATGGGGTCGTGATATGTTTGTGGGACAGGCCAGAAACTGCCCGCTGTCATGTCAGCATCTTTGATGCTTGATGCCGCAACAAAGCCAATATCTGCGGCCCCGCTTTGGACCATCGTGAAGGTCTGCCCTATGTTTTCGCCCATCACTATCCTGGTGCTGAGATCGTCCGTCAGCTCCAGTTTGGCGATACTTTGCATTGCGGCCTTGCCATAGGGTGCCACCAGGGGGTTGGCGATTGCGACATAACGCGCCTGGCTGAGTGCGATGACGGGTGTCTCAATCGGTTTGTCCGGATCCGGTGACCATAGCAAAAGCGCGCCAATGGCATAGGTAAAGCGGCTTTCGGGGTCCGCCAGATTGTTATTGACCAGTTCAAGCGGTGCTGCCTCATCCGCTGACAGAAAAGCGTCAAATGGCGCGCCTGCAGAAATCTGGGCGAAAAGCTTTCCGGTGGCACCTGCGATGATCACGACATCATGTCCGGTTGCCTGATTGAAACCATCGGCCAGGGTTTCGGCTAATCTGGCGAAATTGGTCGCAACGGCAATGCGCGCGGTTTCAGCCCAGACCGGTGGGCAGAGCAAAAGGACAGTGCAGATGAAGACCAATCGCATTACTGATGCCCGTTATTTCCAAACGGAGATAACGGGAATTCAGCTGCCCGGGCAAGCGTTATTTCCTGTCAGATAAATCGCAGAACTTGGCTAGCGCCGCCATTTCCGCCGAAACGGACTGGGCCGCGATGGTCTGCATCTTGCGAAACAGCGCCAAAACCTCGCGGCCTGTGTCTGTCAACGCCGCACCCCCATGGTCTGCGCCACCTCGGCTGGCACTGACAAGCGGCTTGGCAAACATCGAGTTGAGCACTTCGACCAGCCCCCAGGCGCGCTTGTAGCTCATCCCCATTTGTTTGCCTGCGGCTGAGATTGAACCGGTTTCGTCGATATATTGCAGCAAATCCGCCTTGCCCGGACCCAGCCAGTCGCCACCTTGGACAACCACGCGCAGTTTCAGCCCCGGGGGTGGCGTAGGGCGGGCGGAGGGTGGCAATCGTGTCATGAGGCTATCCCATATGGGTGAGGCTGGGCGAAATCAATTCTCGGCTGACGCGCAAGGTGGCGTCAAGACCTTGGGCGGATGTGCGCCGCTTCAAAGCTTGTTTCATTAAAGTTGAGGTGGCCGCCGGGACGGCCAGTCTGTCGCGCGGTGATAGGCTTGCCCAAGACTTAGAATATTGCCGTCGGCCCCCGTGGCCCCGAACAGCTGCATGCCCATGGGCAAGCCGTTGGGGCCAAATCCTGCAGGAAGTCCCAGACAGGGAAGGCCAGCGAGGCTGACCGGGATGACCACCTCCATCCAGCGGTGGTATGTATCGAGGGTAATGCCGTTGATGGATGTGGGGTGCCGCCATTCTGCAGGGAACGGCCAGACCTGGGCCGAGGGCAGGGCGAGAGCGTCAAATTTCTGGAACTGTCTGGCTGCGGTGGCGTACCAATGCGATCTGATCGTGCTGGCGTGGTGGACGGCGCTGGCTGAAAGTTGCAGCCCCTGTTCGATTTCCCACTGTGTTTCGGGTTTGAGCAGGGCGCGTTTCTCTGGATCCGAATAGAGAGACATTTTTGACCCGGCGTTCAGCATGGCGCGCAAGGTGATCCAGCTTTGCCACAGATCTTCGGCCGGAAACGGCGCCTGGACCCGATCGACATGGGCGCCGAGATCCTCAAACACCTTCAGCGCCTCTTCACAGCAATTCAGAATGCCGGGCTCGAACTGATAGGCGCCATCCCAATCCCCGAGCCATCCGATACGCTTGCCTTTGATGGAACTTTTTAGCTGGTGGGAAAAGGGTTCGGATGGGCGCCCAAAGGGTGCTTCCGGGTTCGGCCCTGCTAAAACCTCCAACAAATGTGCGAGGTCCTCGACATTGCGGGCCATGGGGCCATCGGTCGATAGTGTGTTAAGAAATGTATCTGCCTCGGCGTCCTGAGGAATCAGCCCCCAGCTCGGGCGAAAGCCGTAGACGTTGCAAAAAGCGGCCGGATTGCGCAGGGAACCCATCATGTCAGAGCCGTCCGCCACTGGCACCAACCGCGCCGCCAATGCCGCCGCTGCGCCGCCGGATGAGCCGCCGGAACTACGCGTCGTGTCATAAGGGTTTAGCGTTGTCCCATGAACGGGGTTGAAACTGTGCGACCCGTGTCCCCATTCCGGAACGTTGGTTTTGCCGATGAATATTGCGCCCGCTGCCCGCAGGCGCGCCGCGAGAAGCTCGTCATTCTCTGGAATATGGTTCGCAAAAAGAGGCGACCCCATCGTCGTGCGCAGGCCCTTTGTCGCCACCAGATCCTTG
>JAOUMG010000502.1 GCA_029881635.1 Paracoccaceae bacterium
ATTGGCGAATAGCGCCTCATCACTGGCGTCGACGTCGAACATCGGCAGGACGTTGAAGCGGTCAGATGCCTCGGCCATGATCTTGTTCTTGTTCGACAAATCGAGAATTGTCGCTTCGGCTTGTCCAGCCATCATGGCGACAACGCGGTTTGCCGAACCCGGCACGTAAGAGCGCTCACCAAGTTTGATGCCTACCCGGTCTTCGATCACGTTGGCGATGGAATCGGTGCCGCCGCCGCGCGAATGCAGCATGATCGGTTCGCCGTCCAGATCTTTCAATTCGCTGTACTTCTTCGTCGTGACGGGGAAGAATTTCAGCTTGGAAAGCTGATAGATGATGCGGATCGGTGCCTTGGAGCGCTGCATAGCGGAATAAGGCGTTCCAAAACCGATATCCATCTGTCCGGACAATACGGCTTGAATGGCCAGCTCTTCGTCCGAAAACGCGGTCCACTCATAGTCAAGCCCATTGGCCTTTGCGCGGTCGAGCGCCACGAAAAACGCCGCGAGTTCGTCGGAGGGTGTCTCGGCGAGGGCGATCTTGATCGTCTCGGCTTTGGCCGAAGAAAAGGCCAAACCAGCCATCAGCGGAATCGCCAAAGCCAGACTGCTGATCTTGTTCATTAGGGTCTTCATGGTTGTTCTCCCTGGATAGTTACTAAAACGGGTTTGTCACAGGGGGGCGCGGCGCGGTGCTCGTTCTATCCCCCCGGTCGATGCTGGACCTCAAATCTCCCCAAACAGGCGGTCGGATACAGACCGCAGGTGGTTGCGCATGGATTCGTATGCCGATTCCGGGTTGCGCGCGGCGATGGCTGCGGCAATCGCCTCATGTTCTGCAAAGCTGGAATGGCTGTTTGATGGGCGGACGGTTTCACGGGTGACATTGCCCCAAGTCACAGCCCGGCGTACCTGATTGAGCTGGTCAAAAAGCGTGAGCAGCAAAAGATTGTCGCTGGCCTCGGCGATTGACCGATGGAACATGTCATCCTGAACTTCGTAATCATGCCAGTTTGACGCCGAATGCGCCCTTTCCAGTGCCAGCTTCATCCGGGTCATGGCATCACCCGATGCGTTGACAGCCGCCTCGCGCGCAATTGCCGGCTCGATGGTCAGGCGTGCACGCATCATTCGGAAGGGTGTCAAACGACGGCCAATTTCCATCAGTGCACCACCGGATTCGCCGGGCCGGTCGCCCGCCACGAATGTGCCCTTACCGACATGCCGCCAGATCAATCCTTCGCGTTCCAGTGCATCAAGCGCTTTGCGCAGTGCCGCACGCGTCAGTTCGAATTTTTCGGTCAGTTCCCTTTCGGGCGGTAGGCGGTCGCCCGCTTTATAAGCGCCGTCAATGATATAGCCGCGCAACCGCTCTTCGGCAGTATTCGCTTTGACCGGCTCAAACAAAGACACGAAATTCCCCGCAATTGGTTGACCAATTTACCAGAGTAAAGCCAGTTTACAGGCAAAGGCGTCTATTTTGTCTGTAGTTTTTTACCAGCAGCACAATTGGTTTGGATTGATCTTAACACAGCATTGGCATATGACAAGTATCAACTTAGTCAACAAACAGCCCAGCAAGGAGAAGCCCCGCATGCCCGATTACGTGATTCCGACGCCGCCGGTTGCCGATATACCAGTCGCAGGAGGCGGTCGGTTTCCGGTGCGTCGCGTCTATTGCATTGGTCGCAACTATGCTGCGCATGCAATCGAGATGGGTCATGATCCGGATCGGGAACCTCCGTTCTTCTTTCAGAAGAATCCCGACAATCTGGACGCATCAGGCGATTTTCCCTACCCGGAAAAAACCTCGGATGTGCATCACGAGGTTGAACTGCTGGTCGCGCTGAAATCGGGGGGCACAAACATACCCGTCGCCAACGCGCTCGACCATGTCTGGGGATATGGTCTTTCGCTTGATATGACGCGACGCGATCTGCAGGGTGAAGCCAAGAAACTGGGGCGCCCCTGGGAAATCGGCAAGGCGTTTGAACGTTCTGGCCCTGTTGGGCCGCTGCATCCGGTGTCAGAAGTCGGGCATCTGGATCAGGGGCGGATCGAGTTGAAGGTCAACGGGACGGTCAAACAAGAGGGTGACCTGAACCAGATGATCTGGAAGGTGCCCGAAATGATTTCCTACCTGTCGGATTATTTCGAACTGGCCGCAGGCGATGTGATCATGTCAGGCACCCCCTCAGGTGTCGGCCCGATCCGCCGTGGCGACAAGATGGAAGCATCCGTAGAAGGTTTGGGCGTGCTTTTGGTCAAAGTCGTCTGAGTTAGGCGCAGCAAGGTTCCAGGCTTTCGGGTTTCGTTTGCCGCCAAATGCCGATAAGGCAGCCGCAGCGAACAGATACATCCCCGAGGAATACTATGCCCAGATCCGCGCTTGCGGCCTTTGCTGCTGCTGTCTCACCTGTGAATGCCCCGGCCTTTCCCTTGTCGGCGGGCGGTTTGCGGATCGAAATCCTGTCCGGTCTGACGGTTGCGCTGGCGCTGGTGCCCGAGGCGGTGGCCTTTGCCTTTGTGGCCGGGGTCAACCCGCTCGTCGGGCTTTATGCGGCATTCATCGTCGGGTTGATCACGGCGGTGATCGGCGGGCGCCCAGGGATGATTTCAGGGGCGACCGGTGCGCTGGCCGTAGTCATGGTCAGTCTAGTTGCAAGCCATGGGGTGGAATACCTCTTTGCCGCGGTCGTTCTGATGGGGTTGATCCAGATTGCCGCAGGTGTGCTGAAGCTGGGCAAGTTCATCCGCCTCGTGCCGCATCCGGTGATGCTGGGTTTC
>JAOUMG010000503.1 GCA_029881635.1 Paracoccaceae bacterium
CGCAAAAAGGCGTCAAATTCTGGTGCATCATGTCTGATGGCATTCGGTCCTCCTGAAGGCTGGCATGAACCCACGGCTTGCTCAACAAATCTAGATGACGGCAACAAGGTTAACAAATTGACAACATTAACATTGAATTCATGCCTTTGATGCGTTTCAGCGATTGTGTTTTGCTGGACCCGTGGCGCCGGTTATCGCGCAGAACGCCGTGTAGAGGCGCGGTTTTTCAGATGTTGCCGCCCCGCAACCGGTTCGCTGCCCGGTTAGAGATATGGCAAGACCGATAGCCATGTAGGAAAATCCGCGCTAGACCGGCGTCAGGCAAGATTACCCTTTGGCCCAGAAGTTTTTCCGCCGGGCTTCATTTCAAACTGGCTGCGCGCATGAAGCAAAATCTGACGGTCATTGTTGTCAGCTACAACACCAGGGAACTGACATTGGCGGCACTGCGCACGCTATTCGCGCAAACCCGCGACACGGCCATGAAGGTTGTGGTTTTCGACAATGCTTCGGATGATGGCTCTGCCGACGCGATCGCGGCCGAATTTACCAATGTCCAGCTGATCCGCAGCAGCGAAAATCTGGGTTTCGCCAGGGCCAATAATCTCGTCGCCGAAAAGGCTGATACGGAATGGCTCTTGTTGTTGAACCCCGATACCGAAGTGCATGCGGGGGCGGTTGACCGCCTTGTAGCCTTTGCTCAGGCTCATCCCAAGGCCGGCATCTACGGGGGCAGGACTGTCTTTCCGGACGGGTCTCTCAATATGGCGTCCTGCTGGATGCGTATCACACCCTGGAGCACCGTCTGTAGCGCCTTTGGTCTTTCGGCAATTTTCCCGAATTCAGCGATCTTCAACCCCGAGGCAATCGGCGGGTGGCAGCGCGATACCGTGCGCGACGTTGATATAGTCGTCGGCTGTTTTTTTCTGATCAGAACGGAAATCTGGCAGCGTCTCGGCGGTTTTGATCTGCGCTATTTCATGTATGGCGAAGAGGCGGATCTGTGCCTGAGAGCGAAGCGGCTCGGCTATCAGCCGGTTATCACACCGGAGGCCGAAATCATGCATATCGTCGGTGCCGCCAGCAAAAATCGGGCCGACAAGATCATGTTGCTTGCCCGCGCTCGCGCTACGCTGATCCGGGATCACTGGCCAAAGCGTTGGATACCGTTTGGATTGGGTATGATGGTGCTATGGTCCGCAGTGCGGGCCGCGGGGTTCAGTGGCCTCGCCAAGCTGTCGGGTGGCAGATATGCCGACAAGGCGGCAACCTGGACCGGTGTCTGGAAGGCACGCCATAAATGGATTAGAGGGTACCAGTGACGTATCGGGTTCGCTAAAAAGCATCCTGATGGTTTCAGCAACTGGGCCCAGCAACAGAGGCACGGGGAAGCGTTTACGGTGACAACCGCAACCACGATCAAGAATTCAGGCACCCGGCGCATACCGCCGGCCCTTAACGCAGCTGCCTCGACTGCACGTAGATTGCATCCGCTGGTGTGGCTTTACCTGATCGGTGTTCTGCTGCCGATTGGCTTTGATCTTGGCACCCTTAGCCTTTCGCTGTTGCGGACACTGTTGCTTCTGACCACGGTGCCTTTGTTCTTCGGACTGATCGCTGGCAGGTTCGGCAAAGTTTACCCTGTGGATTGGCTGTTCTTTTTGCACATGTGCTGGGCGACAGTCGCGATTGCGGTCAACAATCCAAACAAGGTTGTTGAAAACATTGGTTCGACCGCGATTGAGTTTCTTGGCGGCTACCTGATCGCCCGTGCTTTCATCCGGTCGCGTGAAGATTTCATCGCGCTCGTCCGGGTTTTGGGGGTGATGGTCTGTTTGACGGTGCCTCTTGCCGTGTCGGAATCTGTGACCGACGTATCCGTCATTGCTCAATTGATTTCGTCGGTTGGCCTGCAACCCCCATACCAAGTCGATATGGCGCCGCGTATGGACCTGTTTCGCGCCCAAACGGTTTTCGCTCATCCCATTCATTACGGACTTTTTTGTTCGGCGGCATTCAGTCTGGTGTTTGTCGGGATGAAGGGAACTATGAACGGCGTGATGCGGTACTTGATCGCCTTCGCAGTGCTTTGCGGCGTGTTTCTGTCGTTATCGAGTGGGGCTCTGCTCGCGGTTTTTTTACAGATATCCCTGATCGCGTGGGCATTCGGTTTTCGAAACTTACCTCGGCGCTGGACGCTGCTGCTGGCACTGTTTGGAACTATGTATGTCGTCATCGATCTGCTGTCGAACAGGACACCGATCAGGGTCTTGATGACCTACGCCACCTTCTCGACACACAATGCATACTACAGGGCGGTCATCTACGAATGGGGGATGATCAATGTTTGGGCAAATCCGATCTTTGGCCTTGGCCTGCGCCCCTGGGTACGGCCAGGCTGGATGCACACAACCAGCGTCGATAATTTCTGGCTTGTGTCAGCCATGCGCTACGGCATTCCCGGTTTCTTGCTTCTGGCCCTGGGGTATCTCGATGCCCTTGTCAGAGTTGGCCGCAAAAAACTTGTCGACGGTTCTCCTGAATCTCAATTGCGGCTGGCATGGATGATCACCTTTTGTGGACTTAGCTTCACACTGATCACCGTTCACATTTGGACCACGGTTTATTCCTTTGTGTTTTTCCTGCTTGGATCCGGCTTGTGGATTGCATCGGCCTCATCTGAAGGCACCGTTGAAACCAAGGCGCAGGCCCCCGCAGGTCCGGCCTATGCGCGCGCCCGGCAGACAGTATTGACGCGTGCTCCGTTGGAGCCATCCGAA
>JAOUMG010000505.1 GCA_029881635.1 Paracoccaceae bacterium
GGTCGCTTTGCGAGTTGATCGAAGCCGATCGTCCTGACGGCGTCATACTGGCGACGCCGAACCAGATGCATGTAGAGGGCGCATTGGCCTGCGTGGCAGCCGGTTTGCCCGCGATCATCGAAAAGCCGCTTGCCATTGATCTGGCCGGGGCTGAGCGGATTGTAACCGCCGCTGCCGCTGCCGGTGTCGCATTGGCTGTAGGTCATCATCGTCGGCATAATCCACTGATCGCCAGAGCTAAAGAGGTCATCGCTGACGGCAAACTGGGCCAGATCACGGCGGTTCAGGGCACGACATGGTTTTACAAACCCGACGAATATTTCGAGGCGGACTGGCGGCGGCACAAAGGGGCGGGACCGATCTATCTGAACCTGATCCACGACATCGATCTTTTGCGATACCTTTGCGGAGAGATCGCCAGCGTCCATGCCATGGAGTCGAATTCCGTCCGCCACAATGAGGTCGAAGAAACAGCGGTCATTCTGCTGCGGTTTGAAAGCGGTGCGTTGGGTACAGTGAATGTGTCTGACACGGTGGTTGCCCCATGGTCATGGGAGCTGACCGCCCACGAAAACGCCGCCTATCCGGCCACGTCAGAAACCTGTTACTGGATTGGTGGCACGCATGGCTCTCTTTCCCTGCCGAATCTGTCGCTTTGGGCGCATGAGGGTAAACGGAGCTGGTGGGAGCCATTAGGTGAAACCAGGTTCCCCCATAGTCCGGAAAACCCACTGGTAGGTCAGGTCAGCCAGTTTGCTGCCGTCATTCGGGGCGAAGAACCGCCACTGGTGCCGGTCGATGAAGGGTTGAGAAATCAGCAAGTGATCGAGGCGGTAAAGCAATCTGCGGCGACAGGTGCCACTGTCGCGCTGGATCAGCGATAGCAATAAATCGCAGATCGCAAATACTTGTGTTGCCATGTCGGACTGGAGTTTAATCCGGGATGCGCAGCCCAAGGATTGCGCGGGCTTGCTGCCAGGTCGCCACGGGGCGTTCGTGTTTGTCGCAGATCTCCACTGTGCGGCGCACCAATGCCGCATTGGACGGCGCCAGCGAATTTTTGTCGAGCCGGACATTGTCCTCCAACCCGGTTCGCGCATGACCACCCTCGGCAATGGCCCAATCGTTCAGGACAATCTGGTTGGCGCCGATCCCTGCGGCACACCAGGGTGCATCTGGTCCGAACAGCCTGTGAACGGTGCGGATATAGAAATCAAAGACATCCCGGTCGACCGGCATGGCGTTCTTGACGCCCATGACAAACTGGACATAGGGGCGGTCGGCGATCTGGCCACGATCCCACATCGCCTTGGCCTGCAGGATATGCGACAGATCAAAGGCCTCTATTTCAGGCTTCACATCATATTTCACCATCTCGGATGCGAGCCAGTCGACCAGATCAGGCGGGTTTTCATAGACACGCGTGGGGAAATTGTTTGAGCCCACGGCAAGTGAGGCCATGTCGGGCCTGAGTGGCAACATCCCGCCGCGTGCCGAACCGGCACCGGACCGGCCGCCTGTTGAAAATTGAATGATCATGCCGGGGCAGTGCTTTTCGATACCCTCTTTCAGCTGGACAAACCGTTCAGGATCCGATGTGGGTTTACCTTCATCGTCACGCACATGGCAGTGGGCGATGGCGGCACCCGCCTCAAACGCTTCGTGGGTGGACGCGATCTGTTCGCTTACCGTGATCGGCACCGCCGGATTGCTTGCCTTGGTCGGCACCGACCCAGTGATCGCAACGCAGATGATACAAGGTTCGCCCATGGTTCAGGTATCCAGGTATTCGGTTTCGTTGCCGAAGCGATGGCAAATGGCGAAACAGCAGGTTGCGGTTTTGTCGGCTTTGGTTTGCCGGTCTAACAATGTGCCGTACCAGCTGGCGTTATTCGCCGGAACAGCGTGGAAGCTCATGGCTTAACATGTCAAAACTACGCGCCGAATGCAAAAGCCATGCGAGGTGACAGGGTTGATATGTGGGCCGAGCCATTGGACAGGCTGAAACAGCTTCCCCCGGACAATGGCATTCACCGCTTTTCATTTCTGGCCAGCAATCAGGGATCGTCTGGCTAAATTGAGACCTGCAATCGTCATGCGACTGCTGTTGACAATCGTGACCGGCGCACCTTGCGCCGCCAACGCCGCACCATATTGGCGACCCAGATACTCGGTCCCCAGCAGGGCGATGTTCTGTCCCAGCCAATAGGGCCGGGCAGCCGCAAGTTCGGCACCGATGAGAAAGCCGGACAATCGGGCGCGTGGGGCGGAGCCTTCTGTTCCGGTCAGCAGGTCTTCTGCCCTCAGCGAAAAAAGGCGGGAGGCGAACCGTTCCGGTTTGCTGATGGATTCGTCGACGGCGCGAAGAAACGCCGCGTCATCCCAATCCTCAGAGGAAATCGTATGGCGTAACAAGGTATTTTTGGTCAGTGCGCCAAAAATCTCTCCGGTCATGAATGTCTGAAAGCTGACAATCTCGCCTGCACTGATATGCGCCCATTTTGTGTGAGTTCCGGGCAGGCAGATGACGCCGTCCCAGCCCGGATTCAACGATAGGAAGCCTGCAATCTGGGTTTCTTCGCCACGAATCACATCGGCAGGGCTGGCTTGGCTGACGCCATTGATCAGATGAATATCCAGCAAGGAATGCAGGCAGGGTACCGTGGTGAAGACAAAATCGTCAGGTCGGCAAGGGACCCGCGCGTAAGGGGTTGCGACCCAACCCTCGCGCCCCCCCGCGGCGCCACAGATCAGGACTGTGACGTTC
>JAOUMG010000504.1 GCA_029881635.1 Paracoccaceae bacterium
CCAAAAGGATGGCGCGACACTGGTTGTTCAACCAGCATTCGCATCGGTCAGAACGCCACGGGAGTCGTCAATTGACGGCATTTGAAACCCGGCGCAAAGCGCCGAACCATCGAAGGACGAATAATGGCCACCTTCCACGCCCCACCGTGGTGTCCGCCGCCGCCAACCACCTTCTTTCGCTTGATGATGATCGGCCGCGCATTTGATTGCGCACTCATCCCACCAACCTCTTGTTCACCCCAACAACAGGTTTAGCGGCGCATTCCTGATTTCACCCTAATAAGCTTCGGATATCTTTCTAAAATTTGATGATTGATGTCTGCGGTTCAGACGGTTTCAAAAGCCGCAAGCAGGCATGGGCGGGGCTGGTTGCACCTGGCCAGACTCTCCTGCCAAGGGGCTTTGGGCGGGCCCGCCTTGGTGGCGCGCAACACCCCCGGTTCAGTTGGGCGTTATCGGCAACCGGAATGAAACACAGTTGCTCTGGTCGCCGCGCTGATAGGTCAGATCCCGCGTCAGTTCGCGGATCATCGCCCAGCCCCAACCTCCTTCAGCCATATCTTCGATCTCATCGGCCACAGGTTGCATCTCCCCATCGGGCAGCTTCAGTCCGGGCATGGGATTTCCCCGATCTGATATGCGGCAACTCAACCCGTCCGGCCCGCGCGAAATGCATAGATTGACCGGGCCCGGGTCCAGTCCTGCATAGCCATGTTCGACCACATTGTTCAGCACCTCGGCCAAAGCCAGTTCCAGCGTCCCGGCCTCATCTTCCGACATCTGACAGGAAAACCAGGCAACGACCCGGCCCAAAGCCTCCCGGACGGCACCGGGGTCCGCCCGAAAGGCCCAGTGAAACTCCCCGCCCGCCTGCTCGGCATCTGCATTGCGCCCATCCTTGCGGGCCGTCATTTCACACTGCATTCCCGGCACCTTGCAAAGGTACGCTGGCATGGATGGGAAAAACGCTGTCCATCCGCGTCAGGCGAAACACCTTGCTGACATTCGGCGTCAGCGCTGCCAGTTCCAGTTTCCGCGTCGGCGCCAGAAACTTCATCGCCGAAACAATGGCGCCCAGCCCCGAGCTGTCGACAAAATCCACCCGCGACATATCCAGAATGACCCGATCACCCGGCCCATTGGTCATCTCGCGCAGGCGGTCTTTGAACTGGATGGCAATCGCCGCATCGATACGGTTCTCATTGACATGCACGACAATCGCGCCGTCGACTTCCTGCGAAGAAAGGTTCATCCTGTGGCTCCGGTCATTGATCATTCCCGATCAAGGCTAGACGGCAATCCTTACTATTTTGTATGCCGGGATCATCAAAACCGATCGGAGGGGCCAAAGATGGAAAAGGTTGTGATCGCGGGCGCCTCGCGAACGGCCATGGGCGGCTTTCAAGGGGTCTTTTCAGGGCTGGAGGCATCTCATCTCGGCGGGGCGGCCATCGCCGCGGCACTGGCCGATGCCGGGGCCGAACCGGGGCAGGTCGAAGAGCTGCTGATGGGCTGCGTGCTGCCCGCCGGGCAAGGCCAGGCCCCCGCCCGTCAGGCCGGATTCAACGCAGGGCTCGGGCAGGATGTGCCCGCAACCACGCTGAACAAAATGTGCGGATCGGGAATGAAGGCCGCCATGATCGGCCATGATCAGATCGCCCTCGGTTCCACCGGCATTGTGATCGCCGGCGGCATGGAAAGCATGACCGGCGCGCCCTACCTGTTGCCCAAAATGCGCGGTGGCGCACGGCTGGGGCACGGGCAGGTCATCGACCACATGTTTCTCGACGGGCTCGAAGACGCCTATGACAAGGGCCGCCTGATGGGCACCTTCGCCGAGGATTGCGCCGCCGCCTTCCAGTTCACCCGCGCCGCACAGGACGATTATGCGCTCGCCTCGCTTTCACGGGCGCTTGAGGCACAGAAATCGGGGGCCTTCGCCGCCGAAATCACCCCTGTCACCGTTTCCACCCGCAAGGGCGATATCGTCGTATCAGCCGATGAACAGCCCGCCTCGGCCCGACCCGAAAAGATACCGGCCTTGAAACCGGCCTTCCGCAAGGACGGAACGGTAACGGCCGCGAATTCCTCGTCTATTTCCGACGGGGCGGCCGCGCTCGTCCTCGCCTCGCAGCGCAGCGCTGAAATCAATGGCCTCAGGATCCGTGCTCATATCCTTGGTCATGCCAGCCATGCCCAGGCACCGGCCGATTTCCCGACCGCCCCCGTGCCCGCCGCCCGCAAACTCCTGACGCGCCTTGGCTGGTCTACCGATGATGTCGATCTGTGGGAGGTCAACGAAGCCTTCGCCGTTGTCCCCATGGCTTTCATGCAAGAACTCGGGCTGCCGCATGCGAAAGTCAACGTCAACGGCGGCGCCTGCGCCCTCGGTCATCCAATCGGGGCCTCCGGCGCCCGGATCATCGTGACACTTCTGAACGCAATGGAAACGCGCGGCGTCAAACGCGGGCTCGCCGCCATCTGCATCGGCGGCGGCGAAGGCACGGCCATAGCTATCGAACGGCCCTGATTTCTTCTTTTTCTAAATATTCTCGGGGGGTCCGGGGGGCAGACAGCCCCCCGCGTGAATGGCTTGAGAAACCTCGGGGGGACGACACAAACCCGGACCGGCCTTGCCATGCCGCGCACGCTCACTGCGATCTGTTGCCCGCCGATGCTCGGCCATTCCCAGTCCGATGCACGCAAGCGCGCCTCTGCCTGCAAACCGCTGCACCGGCCAGATCTCTCAGTTCGCGCCCGCAGGGGC
>JAOUMG010000507.1 GCA_029881635.1 Paracoccaceae bacterium
TATGGGGGCTGGATGGTCCAGAAATTGGGCTATCACGATGCCTACGCCTCGGGCGTTATCCATGCCATCGCTGGCGGATATGCGCTGGGCGTGATCACGGTCCTCGGCCCGCGCCTTGGCAAATTCGCCAAGGATGGCACTCCGCGCGATATCCCGCCGCACAATCCGTGGATGCTCGTTATCGGGATATTCCTGATCTATACCGGCTTCTGGGGCTTCTATGCGGCCTGTAACGTTCCGATCATCGCCCCCGAAGTCATCGGCGGTCAGATCACAGGCGTGACATGGACCGGCACCAATATCTATCTCGCTCCGACGACCCTTTCGGCCATCACCTTCAACTTCCTGATGTCTCTGTCAGGTGGATTGATGGCGGCTTATGTTGTGTCCAAGGGCGACGCATTCTGGACATTCTCTGGCGGTCTGGCAGGGATCATTACGGCGTCAGCCGGCAATGACCTTTACCATCCGATCCAGGCGATGCTGGTGGGTGCCGTCGGTGTCGTGATCGTCTACAAGCTTCACTACTGGGTCGAGCGTAAATTCAAGCTCGACGATGCGGTTGGCGCAGTGGCGGTGCACGGTTATGCGGGCTTTATCGGCCTCGTAATCGCCGGCTTCCTTCTCTGGGGTCAGCCGTCGTCACCATTCGAAGGCTACGCAACGATCAGCCCATGGGGCAACACCATCGGCGCGGTGATCATGTTCGGTGTACTTGGCTTCCTGCCCGGCTGGGCGCTGTCCAAGATGCAGGCTGCCGCTGGCGTGTTACGCATTCCAGAAGCGGTTGAACTTCAAGGGCTCGACTATGCTGAGAACCACGCCTACGAAGATGCCCTTGCAAGCGTCATCGAAGCTGAAAAAGCTCATCTTGGAACGAAATAGGGAGAACGGACATGTCTACGAACGGACTTGAAAGCTGGGCCGTCGATCTGGCCGAAGTTGGTGCAGTTTATCCCTTCCAAGGCTGGGAAGTACTGATGACTGTACTTGGCGTGGCCTTCTGGATCGGCTGGCATCGCATCCAATATGTACGCGAAAGCGCCCATTTGGATGCAGCCTCCAAAGTGCTCGACAAGGAAAGAATCGCGAAAGCGGTCGAGCGCTACTAAACCGCCCAAGCAAAATATGGGGAGGGCGGTACAATCTCCGCCCTCCCGTTTTGTTTCCTAGGCAGAATATTTGTTTCTTCTTAGTTGAGCGCAGCCTGTATCGGTGCTAGCCTCAGATTCGTTATGACCATAGGAGCATGCTCATGTGCGGAATCGTCGGATTGTTTCTTAAGGACCGGTCGCTGGAACCCAAACTTGGGGCGATGCTGACCGATATGCTGATCACGATGACCGATAGGGGACCGGACAGCGCCGGTATCGCTATTTTCGGTTCTGATGCAGATAGTGTTGGCAAGCTGACAGTCCAGTCGGCGAATGCCAGCGAGGATTTCAAGAATCTCGACAAGGAACTCGGCAAGGCTGTCGGGGCCAAGGTTTCGATCCGCTTGAAAGACACCCACGCCGTTTTGACCATGCCAAACGAAAAGCTCGACGCAGCGCGCGCCGCCATGGCGGAACTGCGCCCCAATGCAAAGGTCATGAGCGCGGGTGACATTATCGAGATTTACAAAGAGGTCGGTCTGCCGAAGGACGTCGCCAACCGTTTTGGCGTCTCAAAGATGAGCGGCCGGCACGGTATCGGACATACCCGCATGGCAACCGAATCGGCGGTCACAACAATGGGGGCCCACCCGTTTTCAACCGGGCCAGACCAGTGTCTGGTTCACAACGGCTCACTTTCTAACCACAACAGTTTGCGCCGAATGCTCAAGCGCGAAGGCATGGCATTCGAGACCGAAAATGACACCGAAGTCGGCGCTGCCTATCTGACCTACAAAATGAAAAACGGCAGTGATCTTGGCCAGGCCATGGAAGCCAGCCTTGAGGATCTCGACGGCTTTTTCACTTTCGTCGTTGGCACCAAAGACGGCTTTGGCGTCGTCCGCGACCCTATCGCCTGCAAGCCAGCCGTCATGGCCGAAACCGATCAATATGTCGCATTCGGATCGGAATACCGTGCGCTGGTCAACTTGCCCGGTATCGAAACCGCCCGCGTTTGGGAACCCGAGCCTGCAACCGTTTACTTCTGGAACCATTAATATGCAGACATTCGATCTGGCCGCTAACTCACTGCGTGAACTCAACGCCACCCTGCACGCGCAAAAAACGACAACGAACCAGACCTCTTGGGAAATCGTGAATCCAAAGGGTCATCATGCTATCGCAGTTGGCCTTGATGCGCCGATCGAAGTCACGGTGAAGGGTTCAACCGGCTACTACTGTGCTGGAATGAACAAACAGGCGACAGTAGTGGTAAAGGGTTCGGCAGGACCAGGTGTTGCCGAAAACATGATGTCGGGCACTGTCATTATCGAAGGCGATGCCAGCCAATATGCTGGCGCCACCGGTAACGGCGGGCTGCTGGTTATCAAGGGCAATGCCTCTTCGCGCTGCGGCATATCGATGAAGGGCATTGATATCGTTGTTCACGGCAACATTGGCCACATGTCGGCATTCATGGCGCAATCGGGCAATCTGGTCGTGCTGGGCGATGCGGGGGACGCACTGGGCGACAGCCTGTACGAAGCGCGGCTTTTCGTACGCGGATCGGTCAAAAGCCTTGGTGCGGACTGTATCGAAAAAGAGATGCGCCCCGAACATCTGGAAATCCTGAAAGACTTGCTTGAACGTTACGGCGCCAAAGCCAAG
>JAOUMG010000506.1 GCA_029881635.1 Paracoccaceae bacterium
CAGATCCGACTGTTTGAATGGCAACTTTTCACCATCTGCGACACGGATCATCTGTTCCACCAGATCGACGCCGGTGATCAGTTCGGTAACCGGATGCTCAACCTGCAAACGTGTATTCATTTCAAGGAAATAGAAGTTTTTCTTTGCGTCAACTATGAACTCGACAGTCCCCGCCGATGTATAGCCAACCGCCTTGGCCAACGCGACGGCCTGTTCGCCCATCGCTTTGCGGGTCTTTTCGTCAAGAAAGGACGACGGCGCTTCTTCGATCACCTTCTGGTTCCGCCGCTGGATCGAACATTCGCGTTCATGGAGATAAACGCAGTTGCCATGCTTGTCGGCCAAAACCTGAATTTCGATATGGCGTGGCTGGGTTACGAATTTCTCGATGAAGATGCGGTCATCGCCGAAGGAACTCGCCGCCTCGTTCTTGGAGGATTGGAAACCTTCGCGCGCCTCAGCCTCGTTCCAGGCGATGCGCATGCCCTTACCACCACCCCCGGCTGAGGCCTTGATCATCACCGGATAGCCAATTTCGCCCGAGATCTTGACCGCTTCATCGGCATCGGCAATCAGGCCCATATAGCCCGGCACCGTCGATACCTTTGCCTCCATCGCCAGCTTCTTTGAGGTGATCTTGTCGCCCATCGCCTCAATCGCCGGGCTGGGTGGGCCGATAAAGACGACGCCTTCCTTTTCCAGCGCCTCGGCGAATTTCATGTTTTCGCTGAGGAAGCCATAGCCCGGATGCACCGCCTCGGCGCCGGTCTGGCGGATCGCAGCCATGATCTTGTCGATCACGATATAGGACTGGTTGGCAGGGGGCGGGCCGATATGAACCGCCTCATCGGCCATCTTCACATGCAGCGCATTCCGGTCGGCGTCCGAATAAACCGCCACCGTCTTGATCCCCATCTTCTGCGCGGATTTGATAACACGGCAGGCAATCTCACCCCGGTTGGCGATCAGGATTTTCTTGAACATGCTAGTTGTCCCCGTGGTTTGCTGTTTGTTTGATGGGCGAGATCACCGTCCGGACGGGCAACACCCGTCTTGCAGGCACGGCTGCGGATGTGATTACTTTTACGGCAGTATTGCGAAGCTGACGGCGATGTTGCGGTCCTACCGAGGTGCCTGCATCAAAATACCGCAAGGATCTGACTGGAATAGAGCGCCGCGGTCGGGCTGCAGCCAGTGTGTTCGTTTCAACGGCCAGTCTGCCCGAAACGATCGTATTCAAACTCTGGCCCGGATCAGCGTCCAGGCGACCAGCAAAAACAACACCCCCGGAAGGCAGAGCCCCGGAGGTGTCTGAATTATGGTTGTCGACGCCGGAACCATCCGGTTCTACGCCGTCGAATGATTTACTGGCAGAGGTTGACGTCGTCGCAGAACACGCCTGCCGCACCACCGATAAGTGCGCCTGTAAGCGCGCTGCCGCCCGTTGCGTCTGCGATGACCGCGCCGCCTGCAGCGCCGGCCAATCCGCGCTCTGCATCATTGTCAAGACACCCGGCCAGCGCCGCAATGACCACAAATCCAAGGAAATATTTCGCGTACCGCATTTTTCTCTGCCTCCAGCAAGGTTTGTTATGGGGCCAGAGTCTACTCTTTCCCGCAGCAGGCGAAAGTGAATTCGGCGTGACTTTGCCGCATCGGCAAAGGACTGCCGAATAACTTTAGACAAGCACGACCTGACCCCAAAAGGGTCAGGTCGCTTAGAAGGGGAAGGGTAACGGTTTTGACAATTGGGGGCGAAGCGCTTGCTGTAGGGTATCGCCCCATCGCCAGCATTGTCCGACAAAGCCCCAACCGCAAAGCTAAAGTTTCCAAATAGGAAACATTCGGCGGCATTATGCCGGTAAACCAAAGGCTTGCGCGAATTCATGCCGAAAATCATGTCTCAAACGCCTCAGGAAAGGATACCTGCGCCTTTGCTACATCGATCTTCAGCAGTGCCTCGTAGCTCTCGGGATCGAATTCATCGGTTGCGGGAATCACCTCGCGGCCAAACAACCATGACAGTCGTCCGCCATCCAGATTGCCGCGTTCAAACGGCTCTTCTCCGAAGTAATCCCAAAGGCAGGCCAAAAAGACCAGATCCGCCCGCCGATCCACCGCCGAACGGTCGCGGTAGCGTTCGCGCGCAATAAGTTTGGTCGGCCCCTTGGCATTGCCACGCCGGATGACGAACTGAAAATCTGTGCCGGGAAGACGGCCGGGAAAGCCGCGATGCTTCAGCATATTACGCCCCCCCTGTTGGCGGGTCGGGCGGTTGGAACGGACCCGTGGTCTAGCGCCAGGGTCCGTTCCTGAAAATCACTGGTACTTGCTGGTGAATACGGGCTCGGTCGTGACCGGCTCTTCAACATAGACAACTTCTTCCTTGGCCGCACAGGCGGCAACAAAGGCAACAAGTACGCACGCGAATAGCGCTTTGGTAGACATGATCTGCTCCTGCTCAATAGTGCGGGGTCGCATTCCTGTGCGATGACCCGCTGGGGTTTTTTGTTTTGGGCTGCTGTTTCGCCGCCTCGCGCCATAATAGACCACATTGCTGGTTCCGCCCATCGCGTCATCGGTAAGATTGACGGTTGTGGCGGGGCCGCATCAGTTGAACTGAAGTACCAGCTCGCACCCGCAAGATGTTGTGTGTGCATCAGAATGCCTCCCAGATGCAGGTGCCATCGGCGATGCTAAAGGCTTCAAAATATTGGGTTGCTTCGGGGTCAGACTCTCCGAAGGGCACCACACGGTCAGAC
>JAOUMG010000025.1 GCA_029881635.1 Paracoccaceae bacterium
CGTTGCCAAGGAACCGATGGTAACCGTAGATGAACTGGTGGCACTGGCCAAGCACCCGAAATTCGTCGGCATTGGCGAAAGCGGTCTCGATTACTACTACACGTCAGAGTCAAAATCGGTCCAGCAGGAAAGCCTTTTGATCCATATTCAGGCAGCCCGGGTAACCGGCCTGCCTCTGATCATCCATGCAAGGTCGGCAGACGAAGATATGGCCCGCATCCTGACAGACGAATATCGCAATGGCGCCTACACTTGTGTCATGCACTGCTTTTCGTCCTCTGCGGAATTGGCGCGCGCCGCTTTGGATCTGGGGTTTTACCTTTCCATCTCTGGTATCGCTGCCTTTCCCAAAAGCCAGGAACTGCGCGATATTTTCAAATCCGCCCCGCTGGACCGGGTACTGGTTGAAACCGATGCGCCCTATCTGGCGCCGCCCCCGCACCGCGGGCGTCGCAATGAACCGGCCTACACCGCCCACACCGCGCGCGTTGGCGCCGAGGTTTTTGGACTGACCTACCCGGAATTTGCCGCTGCGACCGAGACTAATTTTGATCGGCTGTTCACAAAGGCTGCCTTGGCCGGAAAGGGAACCTGACATGGCCAGGATGCGCTTTACGATATTGGGCAGTGGATCGTCCGGCGGGGTACCCCGAATTGGGGGGCTTTGGGGCGACTGCGATCCCGACAACCCGAAAAACCGCCGCACCCGTTGTTCGATGCTGGTGGAACGGCTCGAAGGTGATGCGGTCACCCGTGTTCTGATCGACACTTCGCCCGATATGCGCGAACAGCTTTTGCGGACCGGTATCGGGGAAATAGATGCGGTGGTTTACACGCACTCCCATGCCGATCACGTCAACGGTCTTGATGACCTCAGGCAGATCGTGATTCAAACGCGGCGTCGGGTACCTGTCTGGGCGGACGGACCGACGCAGGATTCGTTGCTGGCACGGTTTAGCTATGCCTTCATCCAGGCTGAAGGAACCTCCTATCCGGCGATCTGCGAACTCCACACCATCCGCGGGCCTGTCGTGATCGAAGGCAAGGGTGGAAAAGTGGAACTGATCCCCTTCGAGGTGAACCACGGCGATATCGATGCACTGGGCTTCCGCATCGGCGGTCTGGCCTATGTGCCCGATGTTCTGTCGATCCCGGAACCGGTTTGGGGGGATCAACTTGTCGGGCTTGATTGCTGGATCGTCGATGCGCTGCGCCGTAAGCCCCATCCGACGCATGCACATCTGGCGCTGACCCTCAAATGGATCGAACGCGCGGCCCCAAGAATGGCAGTTCTGACCAACATGCATAACGACCTAGACCATGCGGCTGTCGAGGCGGAAACCCCGGCCCATGTTCACGCGGCCTATGACGGGATGGTTCTGGAATACGAGGTCTGACGCGGTGCAGGCCCTTCTTGAAGTCACACTGCCGGTCTTTCTGGTCATTGGGTTTGGCTACATGGCTGTCAGGCTCAACCTCTTCAGCGATGCCGGTGTCGATGGTTTGATGAAGTTCACCCAGAACTTCGCCATCCCATGCCTGCTCTTTCGCGCCATTTCGACATTGGACCTGGGGCAGGTATTCGAATGGCCATTGCTGATTTCATTCTACACAGGCGCGACCGTCGGATTTGCGGCGGGCATCTTCGGGGCACGGGTGTTCTTTAACCGACCGTGGCCCGATAGCGTGGCGATTGGGTTTTGCTGCCTGTTCTCCAACTCGGTCCTGTTGGGGCTGGCGATAACGGAGCGCGCCTACGGCACCTCTGCGTTGGCAGCAAACTATGCCATTGTCGCACTTCATTCACCGTTTTGCTATGCGCTTGGCATCACGGTGATGGAAGTTGTGCGCAATCGCGATGGCGGATTGACCCAGACCGCGCGTGCCGTTTCCAGTGCGATGTTTCGTAATGCGCTGGTCATCGGTATTGCACTTGGATTTGCCGTCAACCTGTCAGGAATGGCGCCGCCACAGGTCTTTTCCGATGCCATCGATATGATGGTAAGGGCGGCGTTGCCCGCTGCGCTCTTTGGTCTCGGCGGGGTGCTGGTGCGTTACCGGCCAGAGGGCGATCTGCCTACGGTACTTTATGTATGTGCCGTGGCGCTGATCCTGCATCCAGTTGTGACATGGAGCCTTGGCACCGCCTTGAACCTCGGGCAGGCACCTTTCCGTTCGGCCGTTTTGACGGCCGCCATGGCGCCTGGGATCAACACCTATATTTTTGCCAATATGTACGGCGTCGCCCGCCGGGTAGCCGCATCGGCGGTGCTGATCGCAACAGCGCTGTCAATCATCACGGTGTCGGTCTGGCTGTCAATCCTCGGGTGATAGACCGCCAGTCCCGTCCAGGCCCTGTCAGCTCGGGCTCATACCGCGCAAGCGTTCGGAACGGCGGCGCAGCAATTCAACCGTCGTCAGCAGGGCGATTGAGAATGCCACAAGCACCGTCGCGGCTGCCAGAATTGTCGGGCTGATCTGTTCGCGCAGTCCGGTGAACATCTGCCAAGGCAATGTCTTTTGCCCGGATGAGCCAACGAAGAGCACCACAACAACCTCATCGAACGAGGTGATAAAGGCAAAGAGCGCGCCCGAGATGACGCCTGGCAGGATCAAAGGCATCTGAACCCTGAAGAACGTCGTGACCGGGTCAGCCCCCATATTGGCCGCAGCGCGGGTCAACGAACGGTCGAAACCCACCAGCGTCGCTGTCACCGTGATGATGACAAAGGGAATACCCAACACCGCATGGGCAAGGATAACCTTGATATAACCCACGAGGTTCTTCGACATGCCCAGATTTGCCTCCATCCAGTTGCCCAGTGGCGAATAGAAGAAGAACATGCCGGTCGCCGAGATAATCAGCGGAACAATCATCGGTGAAATCAGGATCGCCATGATGGCGCGGCGGAATGGCACATGGCTTTGCGACAATCCGATGGCGGCCAACGTTCCCAAGGATACCGACAATATCGTCGCAATCGGTGCGATGATCAGCGAATTCTTCATCGGACGGGTCCAATCCGAATTTCCGAAGAAATCGCGATAGTGTTTCAGCGAGAAGCCCTCTGGATCAAGTGCCAGCATCTTGGGCGTGTAGGTAAAGAAATCCTCAGCGTTAAAGCTGAGCGGCACGATGATCACGATGGGCGCGATCAGGAAAAAGAAAATCAGCCCGCAAATCACCCGGAAAGAATAGTACCAGGCGCGTTGACCGGTTGAGGCATAGGGAGGAAGTCCGCTCATATCTCTTATCCCAACTTCACGTTATCGATGCCGACAATCTTGTCGTAGGCCCAGTAGAGCAACATAACCGCCGCCAGCAGGATCGTACCCAATGCAGCCGCCAGTCCCCAATTCAACGAGGACGAGATGTGGTAAGCAATCCGGTTGGAGATGAAGACCCCCTTGGTGCCGCCGACCAGTTCAGGCGTGATGTAGAACCCGATGGAAAGAATGAAGACAAGGATCGCGCCCGCGCCGATACCGGGCACCGATTGCGGGAAGTAAACCCGCCAGAAGGCTGTCCAGTCGGTCGCCCCCAGCGACTTTGCCGCCCGAAGGTAACTTGGCGGGATCGTCTTCATCACCGAATAGAGCGGCAGGATCATGAAGGGCAGAAGAATGTGTGTCATGGCCGTGATCGTACCGAACTGATTGTTGATCAGCTGTAATCGACTTTCATCGGCAACGAAGCCGATGGCGACAAGCACATCATTGATGACACCCTGCTCTTGCAGCAAAACCTTCCAGGCTGACGTCCGCACCAGCAGCGAGGTCCAGAAAGGCAGCAACACGAGAATCATTAACAAGTTAGCCGATTTGTTGGGCAGGTTGGCCAATAGCCAGGCGACCGGATAGCCAAGCAGAAGGCACGCGCCTGTAATGACCAGTGCCATCCACAGCGTACGAATAAACAGTGTTATATAGATCCGCTGGTTATCATCCCGGGCACGGATGCCGTCGGGGCCTTTTTCAAGGTCGACGGAATTCAGGAAATACCCGCTGGTCAATGTTGGCGAATAGCTCTTCAGCGTGCGCCAGGTCGCAAAGTCGCCCCAGCCCTTGTTTTCTTCGATAAACTTTTCCTTGAATGGGCCATCCGTCGCCAGATCCCATTTCGTGACGTCCCTGCCGATCTGGCGGAACATCGACGACATACCGGTATTTTCGTAGTTCAGCCTTGTGCCCAGCTTGGTATGTAATTTTTCCTTGACGGCGACCTGAAGGTCGGCGGCCAGAGCGGCGTAAACCGGCTCTTCCGGAAGTTCACGCAATCCGGGGTCCCAGTCGGCAAGGGCTGCGACCGTCAGGGGCAGCGTATCTTGAACGATTTTGTTCTCGACAGAACGGAACAGCATATCGCCGATGGGCGCGATAAACGTCACCAGCACAAAGATCAGCAAAGGCGCAATCAGCGCCAAGGCCCGCATCTTCTGGCGCCGCAGCGCACGATTAAGGCTGGTTTTCAGCGGTGTTCCGTCGGCGGCCAGTACTGGTCCGGCTTGTGTCGTGTCGCTCATTCTTCCCCCGTTCCGGGTTGTTGGCAGGCAAAGTCACAAACAAATATGGGTGGAAGGGGCCGCGAAGCCCCTTCCGGGTTCAATCAGAGATTACTGAGCGAGCCATGCCTGGAATTTGGCATCGATATCGTCACGGTAATCGGCCCAGAACTCGTAGTTATAAAGGAACGTGTTCTTGGCGTTGTTCGGATCGGTCGGCATGTGTGGTCCCATGTCGATGCCGAGGGTCGCATGCTTGCCGACGAGCGGAGCAGACGACTTGCGGGCCGGACCGTAAGAGATGTATTTCGCCTGATCAGCAAGACGCTGGGTATCAGTCGCGAAATAGACATAGTCCAGTGCACGTGCCTGACGCTCGGGGCTGAGGCCCGCCGGGATGATCCAGCCGTCAAGGTCGAACACCTGCGCGTCCCACATGATCGCGACCGGCTGCTTCTGCTCTTCGATAACCGAGAAGAGACGGCCGTTATAGGTCGAGCCCATGAAGATTTCGCCATCGGCCAGAAGCTGCGGCGTGTCGGCACCGGCCGACCACCAGATCACCTGATCCTTGATGGTGTCGAGCTTGGCCAGAGCCTGCTGCTGGCCTTCTTCGGTCGCCAGAACGTCATAGACATCCGCCTTGGCTACGCCGTCACAGAGCAGTGCCCATTCGACGTTGTTGATCGGGCGCTTTTCCAGTGCGCGCTTGCCCGGGTAGGTGGCCAGGTCAAAGACGTCGCAGATATCATCCGGCGGGTTGACCCCGGCAGGCACCATGTCGGTGCGGTAGCCGAAAGTGGTCGAATAAACGATCTGCGGAATGTAGCAAGAGTTCACGCGAAGTTCGCCGAAGTCTTCGTCAGCCGAAGTCCCATCAGGCGCCGGGGCGAGCTGGGTCGCGCCGTCGATTTCAAGAGCAAGGCCTTCGTCGCACAGGCGCAACGCGTCAGCGGCAACCACGTCGACCACATCCCAGGTGATGTTCCCGGCTTCGTTCATCGCACGAAGTTTGGCCACAGCTTCAGCCGAGCTTTCATCGTTGATGATGTTCACGCCGGGGTTGGCGGCCATGTAGGGGTCGTGATACGCCGCCTGCTGCGATGCAGAGTAGGCGCCACCCCAAGACACGATGGTCATGTCTTCGGCAGAAACAGCGCCGGCCGAGATGGCGAAAGCGCTGGTGGCAACAAGTAGTTTCGTCAGTTTCATAGCTTACTCCCTATAAGCTCCCGTTTTTGTCGCTGGACCTTTGCCCCGGGATTGGCCCAGGTCCAATGGTTCCCCCTGCGAATTACAGCAGAGGTATTCAAGTTTAGGCGTCGAGTGCCCGGCAATCCGTGGGCAACCAGCCGATGTCCAGCATCGTACCCGGCTGCAGCCGTTTTTGATCCGGCGCATTACGGGTCTTGACGATGAATTCATCATTCCCGGCAACGCGCAGGCGGGTGCGGAAAATGTCACCCATATAGATGAATTCCAGAACTTCAGCCTTGAGCGTGTGAGCCCCCGGCTGCAACCGTTCCTTGTTGAATTCAACCCGTTCCGGGCGAATGGATACCCGCGTACGCTCACCGGGTTTGGAAACGTTGATCGGCTTGCAGTCAATCAGTCCACCGCCATCCAGTTTCACGACCGCAATACCATTATTGATGGATTCGATCGTCCCCATCATCGTGTTGTTTTCGCCGATGAATTGGGCAACAAAACTGTTTTCGGGCTCTTCATAAAGCTTGTCAGGCGGTGCCAATTGCTGGATCCGGCCATCATCGAACACGGCGACGCGGTCCGACATAGTCAAGGCTTCGGTCTGGTCATGGGTCACATAAACGACAGTAATGCCCAGATTGTCGGAAATATGCTTGATCTCGAACTGCATCTTTTCGCGCAACTGCTTGTCGAGCGCGCCCAGAGGTTCGTCCATCAGCACCAGTTCCGGCTCGAACACGAGTGCCCTTGCCAGTGCGACACGCTGCTGCTGACCACCCGAAAGCTGCGCAGGACGGCGGCCGCCAAAAGCACCCATCTCAACCATATCGAGGGCGCGCTTGACCTTGGCTTCACGCTCATCCTTGCCCATTTTCCGTACTTCCAGCGGGAAAGACAGGTTTTCGGCAATGGTCATATGCGGAAACAGGGCGTAGTTCTGAAACACCATGCCGATGCCGCGTTTGTGCGGCGGGATGTTGTTGATCGGCCTGCCACCCAGACGGATATCGCCATTTGTCGCGGTTTCAAATCCCGCAAGCATCATCAGGCAAGTGGTTTTGCCGGAGCCTGAGGGCCCTAGCATTGTCAAAAATTCACCTTGACCGATTGCCAGGTTCAGATCTTTGACGACCAGAGTCTCGCCATCATAGCTTTTCTGGACACGTTCGAATTCGACAAAGGCAGCGTCACCGCTGTGTGTGGCGTTGGACAAATTGAGCTCCCCATAAGCTTTTTTGATTCTTTGTTAACCCTTACTTTATTCGAACGGAACCCTCTTTTGGGATTATTCTTTTTGTTTCCGCCAGTATTTGAACCGTGATAACTGCACGTCCACGCGGAAAATTTCGGCACTTTGGCGACTATATAGCGCAAAAAAAACGACATATTCGACATCATTGGCGCAATAAAATTGCGAACGCAATCGACAGAAGTCCGGTGAAGTTTTTCAGCCGCCAACCATGTAGGGCATAAGAACGACCTCGCTATCGGGCCGAATCTCGGTAAACCACGCTTCGCGGTAGACGCGCCCATCCAGTGCCATGGACACCCCACGTTTGATCTGCGGCTCAAGACCCGGATATTTTGCAACGAGCTGATCAAGCAGCTCCTTGAAATTCCGGGCCTCCACTTCCACTTCTGCCTGTCCGTCGGTCGCGTGCCTCAGCGTTCCCCAAAGCAGAACCTTGACCATCGGTCAGCCCTTCGACATCAGCGCCTTCAGCAGCCGCGGTGGCGACATCGGCAATTCGGTCATCCGCACCCCAACCGCCCTCGAAACGGCATTGGCAATGGCCGCCAGCGGCGGCACGATCGGTGTTTCGCCCACTCCGCGCACGCCGTAGGGATGCCCGGGGTTGGGGATTTCGAGAATGACGGTTTCAATAGGAGGCAGATCGGAAGCAACCGGCACCCTGTAGTCAAGAAAACCGGCGTTCTGCAGGCGACCATCTTCGCCGTAGATGTATTCCTCGTTCAGGGCCCAGCCGATGCCCTGCACGGCACCCCCCTGCATCTGACCTTCGACATAGTCGGGATGCACAGCCTTGCCTGCGTCTTGAAAGACCGTGTAGCGCAGAACCTTGGTCGCACCGGTTTCCGGGTCCACTTCGACATCCACGAGATGCACGCCAAAAGACACGCCCGCACCGTCGGCATTGACCTCGTGGTGGCCTGCAATCGGACCACCGGTTTCTGCAGAAACAGCGGCAATTTCGGCAAGGGTCATGGGCGGAAACTTCCCGGCATTCGGACCTGCCGGGCAGGCCGCGCCGTCTTTCCACTCCACCGCATCCTCGTCGATGCCCCAGATCTTCGCCGCCCGCGCGCACATGTTCTGGATTGCCGCACGCGCCGCCTTGATCGTCGCCAGCCCGACCGAGAATGTCACCCGGCTGCCGTCGGTCACGTCGTTATACCCGAGCGATGAGGTATCTGCGACGATGGTGCGGACTTTCTCGTAAGGAACGCCTAGTTCCTCTGCCGCCATCTGGCTGATCGAGGCACGGCTGCCGCCAATATCGGGGTTGCCTTCGGTAACGCCCACTGTGCCATCGGTGTTGATGTTCAGCGACACACAGGTATTGCCACCGAAGTTGAACCAGAACCCGCAGGAAAGCCCGCGCCCCTGATTGGGGCCAAGCGGTGCGGTATAATGCGGATGACTGGTTGCCGCTTCAAGCGTGGCGACCAGGCCAATGTCGTCGAACGTCGGCCCGTAGGATGACTTCGTACCCTTCTTGGCGGCGTTTTTCAGCCGCACCTTGAGCGGGTCGAGCCCGAGTTCCTGGCAGAGTTCATCAACAACGCTTTCCACCGCATAAATCGCCTGCGGCGCGCCGGGCGCGCGATAGGCGGCCTCCTTCGGACGGTTGGTCATGATATTCCAGCCAAAGGTCCGCACGGCGTCAAGGTCATAGGCCGCGAAGGCCGCCTGCCCGCCCATGTCGACCGTTCCGCAAGGAAACGCCCCGCCGGAATAGCGCAAATGCGCTTCGCCTGCAGTAATGCGGCCATCCTTTGTCATGCCGATCTTGATGTCCATTGACGAAGACACGGTTGGCCCGGTGGCCTTGAACACTTCGTCGCGGGTCATCACGATCTTGACCGGGCGCCCGGACTTGCGCGACAACGCCAGTGCGACGGGCTCGATGAATACAGTGGTCTTGCCACCAAATCCGCCGCCAATCTCCGACGCGGTTACGCGAAGCTGGCTGGCCTCCATTCCCATGATTTCGGCGCAAAGCGTGCGGACGAAGAACTGACCTTGGGTGCAGCACCAAAGGTCAGCCTTGCCGTCACCTGCGACCGAGGCGAGGCAGGCATGGGGTTCGATATAGCCCTGATGCGTTGCCGCCGTCTTGAAACTGCGTTCGATGATCTTGTCGGCCTTGGCAAAACCGCTGGCCAGATCGCCATGGCCGAATTCGGAATGGCTGGTAACGTTGGCCGACATGCCCGCAGGCACGTTTTCCAGCGTACGGCCATCTTGCACGATGGGTGCGCCCGGTTTCATCGCCGCATCGACATCGGTGACATGGGGCAGAGCCTCATAGGTCACCTTGATCAGCTTCAGCGCGGCCTTGGCGGTGGCGGCATCAGTGGCAGCGACGGCAGCAACGGCGTGACCATCATAAAGCACCTTGCCGCGGGCCATGCAGTTATCTTGCACATCGCGGATGAACTCATCCTCGGGCACCGACAGATCGGCAGAGGTCAGCACAGCCCGGACACCTGCAAGGGCTTCGGCAGCCGAGGTGTCGATGGATTTGATCCGCGCATGTGCGTGCGGGCTGCGCAAGATGCGCCCGATCAGCATACCGGGGGCCGTGATGTCAGCGCCGTACATGGCACGGCCAGTTACCTTGTCCATCCCGTCGGGGCGGGCAGGACGTGTGCCGACAACCTTGAATGTCCGTTTTGGGGTATCGAGTGCCATCAGTTGCTCCTCATCTCGGCAGCGGCCGCTTTGACGGCGCTGATGATCTTGTCATAACCGGTGCAGCGGCAGAGATTGCCAGCCAGCCAATAGCGGATTTCGCTGTCGCTCGGGTCAGGGTTGCGTTCCAGAAGCGACTTTGCCGCAACCAGAATACCGGGTGTGCAAACCCCGCATTGCAAGGCTGCGCCGTCAATGAAATGCTGTTGCAGCGGATGAAGGGCTTCGCCGGTAGCCATGCCTTCGATGGTGGTAATCTCGGCCCCCTCGGCCTCGGCCCCCAAGACGAGGCAAGAACAGACCAGCCGACCGTTCAGTGTGACCGAACAGGCACCGCAGTCGCCGGTGCCGCAACCTTCCTTGGCGCCGGTCAGACCCAGACGGTCGCGAAGCGCGTCCAGCAGGGTTTCGTCGGGTGTACAGATGAATTCCGCCGGATCGCCGTTGACGGTTGTGGATACATGAATGGATTTCATTTGGAGCCTCCGGCGCGTTGATAGGCAATCAGGGCCGCACGGCGCGCTAGCACCCCGGCCGTTTTGGTACGGAATTCGATCGTGCCGCGTTTGTCGTCGATGGGGTTGCAAGCCGCCTCACACGCTTTGGCCAGGGCGGCAAGCGCCACTTCTTCCAACTTGGAGCCAACGATGGCCGCGCCCGCATCCGAAACCAGCAGCACCTTTGGTGCAACGGCACCCAATGCAACACGGGCAGCGCTGACAGTGCCATCGCTGGCAAGTTCCAGACTGATACCGGCCGATGCAACGGCGATATCCATTTCGGTGCGAGGGATGAACCGCAGATAAGCGTCAGCGGCGGCCTTGGGCCGGGCCGGCAAGAAGATCGACGTGATAATCTCGCCCTTGGCCAGCGTGGTTTTGCCAGGTCCGGCCGGAATATCGAGGACC